>JAPLUJ010000148.1:2777-9195 GCA_026397695.1 Verrucomicrobiota bacterium
CGCCGCGACGTCCACCGGAGGTTTTGGTGCGGTGGGTGATAATGGTGCGGTCGCGGGTTGCGGGTTGGCAACGCTTCGCGGCGTGTGGCTCGGTGCTTTGGCGGGCAAGTTGATCACCTGACCGGGACGCAGCGCGGTGGCCTTGGCTTGCGGGTTGGCAGCAATTAACGACTCTACGGAAACGCGGTATTTTTTGGCAATGCTGACAAACATTTCGCCCTGTTGAATCGTGTGGGTATGGCCCGCCGGCGAGGCGGATGCAGGCACCGCATCACGCGCGGGGAGAACGATGGCCTTGGGCGGTTTTTCGGCATTGGCCGCTCGCAGTTGGGCGTTTTCTTGCTCCAGCCGTTGGATTTCCCGTTCCTGTTCGGCGCACTGTGCGCGCAGGGTTTCCAGTTCGGTCACGGCGGATGCAGCAGGCACGCCCATTCCCAGTGCCAACATACCACACAACAGGCTCGTTTTCATCGCGCTATTCATACTTTTAAAGACTGGATTGACGATCAGACCGGTCTGCATGACGGCTGGCTTGTAAACATTGTTGGCAGAGTCTCCTTTGACTCCATCCGAGGACTCGGTGACGGTCATGGTCATGGACAGCGGCAGATCCACGGAAACCACGATCCCGTCGGCCACCAACAGATTGTAAAGCTGGCCTTCGATGAGATAGTTTTTCACCGACTCGATGAGGTCTTCGTAAACGACGGAATCTTCGTAGGTGTTAGGGTTGAGGAAGTGATAACCGCTGCTGTCCTTGTAGGAATACTCGTGCGGAGTGCGCTCGAGGACCACCCCTTCGATGGAATCGTTCGAGGTCATCCGCAGGTTGAAAACCTTCTTGGACGCCACGCTGCGGATCGACATCTGGACGTAGGACGCCATGCGTGGAGGAGTTTTGAGCTCGTGATCAATCACAAGGCAGACTTCGTTGTTGTGGCGGACGGCGTGTCCTTTGCGGAGGTTGATGATGGGTGTGCTGGCCATGATGTGTGGGGCGGGGATAGGCTGCGGGATGCGGCGAGGCAAGCCCGGATTTGCAGATTGGCAGACAAGTGGCAGGTGGCGGGTGGCGGGCAAAAGCACGCGCGCCACCATTCGGGGTCTTATGTTCCCGCCTCATGCACCCCGCCCCGCGCCCCTTGCGCCGCGACCCAGGTGGCGAGTTTCCCGTCGTCGTTGCCGGCCGCCCATACCCGCCGCAGGAAATCCGCAGGGTGGATGTCACCGTGTTTTTCGAGGAATCTCCGGTCACCGCCGCAGCCAAACATCAAGTCGGGGTCGAGTTCGCCACGGAGTTTGGCGCGGGCTTTGGCCAGAATGCGCGGCAGGGCGGCGATCAACATCGCGGTGGTGGCCGAGGGGATTCCCTCGTCGCAAAAATCCTCCACAAAATCAAAAAACTCGCGGGTTTGATAGCCAATCTCCGCCAGAAACGCCCGATCGGCGGGCGTGTAGTAGCAAGATTCAAAATCCCGGTTGCCTCCGCGATAAACGGTCACACAACGGTCAAAGAGTTCAAGAAAAGTGTCGTTCCATGGCATGCGTTTCCCATAGGGCAGGAAAACCGGATATGCAAGTGAATCGCGTGCCAAGGAGCGGATGCGGGGATTCGAATGTTGGGATTCAAATTGTCAACAGCGGCGGCAGGTGGTAAATGCACCACGTTTGAAGCGGAAGTCCTTCGGGGATCCGGCAACCACTAACATAAATCAGCAGATGCAAACTCCAGCCTACGCGGCCCATAACGCCACGACTCCACTCGTGCCATTCCACCTCCAGCGCCGGGATCCCGGCCCGCACGATGTGCAAATCGCCATTCACTATTGCGGCGTCTGTCACACCGATGTGCATATCTCCCGCAATGAATGGGGAGGCACCACCTACCCATGCGTGCCCGGTCACGAAATCATGGGCAAGGTCGTCAAAGTCGGGGCCCGCGTGAAAAAATTCCGCGAGGGCGACCCCGCCGGGGTCGGCTGTATGGTTGATTCCTGCCGCGCGTGTGATTCCTGCAAGGAGGATCTGGAACAATTTTGTGAAAAGGGGACGGTCTTTTCCTACAACTCCCCGGATTCACACCTCGGCGGCATGACCTATGGCGGATACTCCGGCAGCATCGTCGTGGATGAGGCCTTTGTGCTGCAGGTGCCCAAGCATTTGGATCTCGCCGCCGCGGCCCCGCTGCTGTGCGCGGGCATCACCACTTATTCACCCCTGCGGCAGTTTCCGGTGGTCGCGGGCCAGAAAGTCGGGATCGTGGGCCTCGGCGGACTGGGACACATGGGAGTGAAACTCGCGAAAGCCTTCGGAGCCCGGGTGGTGGTCTTCACCACTTCGCCTAACAAAATAACGGATGCCCTGCGGCTCGGTGCCGATGAAGTCGTCCTTTCCGGCAACGAGAGGGAAATGAATCAGCATCTGAATAGTTGCCACCTGATTATCGACACGGTGTCCGCGCATCACGACATCAACGCCTACCTCGCTCTCTTGAAACGCGGCGGCACACTCACCCAAGTCGGCGTGCCTGCCGATCCGCTCTCCGTACAGGTCGGCAATCTCGTCTTTGCCCGCCGCAATTTCAACGGCTCGCTGATTGGAGGCATCAAGGAAACGCAGGAGATGCTGGATTTCTGCGGCACCCACAACATCACTGCCGATATCGAACTCATCCCGATCCAGAAAATCAATGAAGCCTACGACCGCCTGATGAAAAACGACGTGAAATACCGCTTCGTCATTGATATGGCCTCGTTGGAAAAGGGTTGAGGCCCTCATAGGCCGGGCGCTCCGCGCGGCGGATGGCACCTGCCCCCCCGGGATAAGGCATGCGGTAGGGATACACCCCATAGCCGCGATGCGTTTCGTGAAGATAAGGCGTCGGACAGCTCCTGCGATTCTCGTGTTTCTCGCGTCCAAGGGGGTTTGAGCGGATAAAACTCTATCGTCCCGTGCGCACCGCTGACGTTGTTGCGGCGCGGTCGGGAAAGAAATCCGCAGATTCTGCCAGATCCGGCTTCCCTCTCCGGTGTCGTTAGGCTGGAATGCGTTTGCATGGAGGCAGCAAGTCGCTTCAGCAGACCACGCCGACCTTTGTTTGTCTTCCCACTCCCAACCCCCGCCTGCATCCAATTCGCCCCTCACACTGACCCGACACGCCACGATGGACCGCAAGGAACGGAAACTACTGCCCCTAGAGATCCTTGTGGAGTTCACCCGTACCACAGGGCATGAGCATCAGTATTTGCAGCAGTCTATCAGTAATTTCACCGGTCTCCTCATGGACATGGGCGACACGCAGGCCCGGGCGGAGGAGAAGATCAACCAAATCCTCGAACCGATTCGCAATCAATAACTTTGCCGCGACCATTCCGGGCACCCGCAACCGTGTATTCACAATAGTCTCAACTGGAACACCATGACAACATCCTGAGATTCTATGAAGCCCGACAACCTATCAACAGGCGCCGCTGCCCCCTCATCCTTCGCCGCCGCCGACCTCTCCGCCGGTGTCGGTTTCGACCTCTTGGGCGAGGCATTGGGGCAGGCGGTCGAGTCGGCCTTGGAGGAAGCGTTGGCGGGTGGAGCGGTATTCGCAGTGGGGGATGATCCGCTGACGATCTTCCGTGCGACGCTCGAAGCATCCATTTGCAGCATCGAGGGCGACCCGCGGGGCCGTCTGTTCCGGCGCTTTCTTCGGGACGGCCCCTGCGAGGGGGAGAGAGGGACCGCAACCGAACCGCATGGCCAAGCGCTAACAGCGGATGAGACCGCGAAGACCATCCACTTCATCGACTCGTTCATGGTGAGTGCCTTCAAGGGCGCGGTCACTGAACTTCTGGCGGCGGCGGCTTGTCTGCGGCTCATGCGGGACCCGCGCCTTGGTTTGCCAGCGGGCGCACGATTGTATGTGGGCGACACGGTGATGGTCCCCCGCAAATCCGGCAAAGGTCAACTCAAGGCGGCGGACCTCCATGTTCTGTTAATTAATGAAAAACCGGAGGCTCCTTCGGTCACCGTGGCCGGGGTAGTCGAAGTGAAATCCGGACGTGTGTCGGCGCACGCCATGGAGCGCCAGATCGAACAGCACATCCGGCGGGCCAGGCAGGCCCTGCGGATTTCCGGCATGGATTATCCTGGTGGGACGATCCGCATCGGTCACGGACCCGCTGCCCGGATCTTGCGAATCACCGTGCAGCCCAGCAATTGGCTCCTGCCGCGCACGCTACGTTTTGAGTGTGTGGGAGAGAACCGGCAGTTGGTCTTGGACCCGGCGATTTCCCCGTGGGACGGTGACCAGTTCATCCCCATGGGCGACGACCGCTGGCACATTGCCCTGCGTTGGTCGATGGAGGCCATCACTGCGGCGGCCTATGAAATGACCTTCTGGTTCATGGAGAAGGTGGGCGAGAGCCTTTTCACACAGGAAAACGGCCAGCCGAGTCCGCTGCCTCCGGAATGGGCCGACATGGATGCCGCCGAAGCCGGGCGCAACGCGGTGAAGATGATGCTCTACGACACGATCCTGCATTATCCCGGCAAGCGGGACGAATCCAATCCGCTCACGAGGAAGGAAGCGCATGTCCTGAACCGGGCCATCGCCCTCTACAACTGTTACGGCTTCGGCTACGCGCTGGGGATGAATTTCCGTAACAAGGAAGGCCGCCGGGAAATGCTGTGGCCTCAAGATCTGGACGAAATCGCCGAGAAAGGATGCACCGAGGCGGAATGCCGGATCCGGTGATTGATCGGAGGAGCGGGAGTTACTGCGCCTGCGTTTCAGCGCTCAGTCCAGGCCACACCAGATATTCCGGGGATTGAAGATCTTCGGGGAACATGTCTTTCACCCGGAGGACCTGCGGCTGCCTGACAAGCGAGTCCAACACATGGTCCGATTTCGACTTCCAGAAGTACCAGGAATCCTTCGCCGTCCACACAGGACCGAGAGTGAGCCCGTGAAGCAGCCGCGAGAGCGTCCATGAGAAGTCAACGACTTCGGTTACCAGACTCGGAAGGCTGAAGAGTTTGGGGTGAAATGTATCCGGGGTGAACTCGTCAAACAGTTCATGCCACCGGCACGCCATGAACGCCGCAGACGGATCGGCAGACTGGAAGAATGATCGGGAGGCGCACCACACGCAAAGAAAAGTGGCACACCCACTATGGATGTGCCACTCCAAATGTAAGGGCCTTGGGAGCGGAGTCGCATTGGCCTTCGCCTTTGCTTACCGTCCGGCGGCCCGATAGACCGTGGCTTGAACGCCGGGGCGTTCCTTGATTGCCTGCGGAAAGAATACGCGGCGGCACCCATCGCGCAAGTGAAATTTCTCTGAAGTGAAATTTTCAAAAGACTCGGGCTGCTCGTTCGGCAGGGTGCCGGCCCTGCCACCACCTACAGCCTCCATCAACCACTTGCGTGACACGCCTTCCCGATCCGGCCAAGATCCGGCCAAATCCGGCCAAGCACAGATCTTGGTCGGCTCTGCCACTTGCTTTCTCGGTCCGGCAAGAACATAAATGATGAGTTCTTGACTGCGGACACGCCGCCTATGCGCCGCAGGGTCAGGGCATCGTGGTTGGGGGTGGCGCAATGCCGTCAAGCCGCCGGTGCGGCCGAGCGTGCGGCCGAGCGTGTGGTCGAAGGCGTTGCGGTAGGGATACACCCCATAGCCGCGATGCGTTTCGTGAAGCATTGTGTCCACGAACCCCACTTCCTATGAATCCTAAAACCATCATCGCCGTCATCCTGATCGCCTTGGGATGTGTGGTGCTCGCATATGCGGGCATCACCTTCACCACGCCGGGTGAAACGATCCATTTCCTCGGCCTGCGCGTTGAAACCACCAACACCCACTTTGTCCCGCCAGTCGTCGGTGCGTTCGCACTCGTCGGCGGTATCGTGCTGCTGCTTGTGAAACCCAAGTCCATCTGATGAACGAGAGCAAATACGTCACCGAAGAAACGATCGGCCGCACACTCGTTGCCGGCCGCCCCTCTGGCAACCGCGGGAAGCAAGAATCCAATCGCCAACAAGTGAGTGCCGGTGCTATGTCATCCCCCATGAAACCGATCAGAGTTCTGTTGGCGGAAGACCACATGCTCGTGCGCGAGGGCCTGCGCAAGATGCTCGATCTGGAAACCAACATCGAAGTGATTGCCGAGGCCAAGAACGGCCGCCAGGCGGTCAGCCTGGCGATCCAGCATTGTCCCGACGTGGTGTTGATGGATATCGCGATGCCCGGGCTCAATGGTTTGGAGGCCACGCGCCAGGTGCTCAAAGCCCTGCCCAACACCAAAGTCATCATTCTCACCGCGCACAACGATGACGCCTATGTCAACAGCGCCACCGCCTCCGGTGCCGTGGGCTTCCTGCTCAAACAAACCTCCGCCCACAATGTCTGCCAGGCCATCCGCGATG
>JAPLUJ010000182.1:0-1098 GCA_026397695.1 Verrucomicrobiota bacterium
CGAGAATGATCACGGTGTTGGGGCTGGCAGGAGTTGCCGCCGGGGCCGCCTGTGCCGTGATGAAAGCCAGCGCAAGCGGGGCACCAATGGTGGTATATAAAGTTGTCAATTTCATGGATTGTTATGTTAGTGGCCGATGTCAAGCCATCGGCCAAGGTGAGAATTGGCGGGTGTCCGGTCTTCCGATAATCTGATAGAAAGCCGCCGGGCTGGCTCACGGAATTAGCCATAGGAATTGCGGTGACAGAACGCTAGGATATTCTTTCCGGCGGGCGCGATATTTCTTGTCTGCCGGGTATCGTTACCGGGTTAGCCGGGCCGCCCCGCTCCAGTGGCAAATCAGCGCGTCCGATATGCTGGTACCGGCGGAAATCCACGGAGTGTTCGGCAGGATGCCGCAAATGTTTGGCTAGGTGACCATGGCCTGGCGCGGGCCACACGCTCCCTGTTTGGAACGGCCCTTGCGTGACACCGCTGATGGAACTAGGTTTTTTCGAGCGTATCCAGCATGCGCAACTCCCGATGGTCCGCGATCACCCCACCCCATGCAACGTTTTGGCAGATAGCCCAGTGCGATCACTGCTCCACTGGCTGTTGGCCGCGCTGGTTCTGGTGACGGGATGCGGGGGGAAAAAGGATGGAGCCGGGACGCCGTCGGCCGGGGTTCATGAATCCGGTGCGTGGCGGACGCACGAGTGGCCGATGACACGCGGCGGCAAGGAATTGCAAGGGCGGGTGCGGGACCGGGTGCCGCAGCAACCGGTGGTTGAGTGGACATTTTCCGCCAAGGGCGCGGTGACTTCGGAAGCCGCGATTTCTAACGGAATAGTGGTATTCGGCAACGATGAGGGAGCGGTGATTGCCGTGGATATGCTAACAAGAAAAGAACGTTGGCGGATCAATACCAAGGATACCGTAGAGGCGACTCCGGCGATGGCCGCGGGCCGGGTGTTCGCGGGATCCAACGACGGCGTGTTCCGCGCCCTCGACGCGGGCACCGGCAAGCAGATCTGGCAGATCGAGGGCGAGGAAAAATTTCCTACCGGCGGGGTGGTGGTTGCCAGTCCTGACGGATCGGAAGATTGGATATTGGTCAAT
>JAPLUJ010000182.1:1213-4230 GCA_026397695.1 Verrucomicrobiota bacterium
ACGACGGTGTGTCGCGCTGTTTGCGGACCCGGGACGGGACGGCGGTGTGGCAACATGAGACGCAGGATTACATCAACGGGTCGCCCGCAATCCTGGACGGCGGACTGGTGGCATTCGGCGGCTGCGATGCGGTGATTCATGTGATCCACCTCAAGGACGGCAGCAAGCTGAGCCAAGTGCCCACCGACGCGCCAATCATCCGCTCGCTGACGAGTCGGGATGGCATGGTTTACGCAGTGAACCATGCGGACCAATTGGTGGCGGCCGATGTCAAGGCTAACAAGCCGGCGTGGGTGTATGAGGACGAAGGCGCGCAGTTTCTAACTATTCCGGCGGTGGATGAGGCGCGGGTCTATGTCGGATCGCGCGACAAGCATCTGCATGCCGTGGATCGCCTGAACGGCAAACAGTTATGGAAATTCAAGACCGGCGGGCGGGTGGAAAGCTCGCCGTTGGTGTTTGATGATGCGGTGGTGTTCGGTTCGGCCGACGGGCGCCTGTATGCGGTGGACAAGCAGGATGGCCGGGAAATCTGGCGGCTCGATCTGGGTGAGAAGCTGGCGGTGGCTGCGGCCTTTGCCGGGGGGCGGATCGTGATCGGTGGCGGGGATGGGACCTTGTTTGTGATCCATGGAGGAGGGGAAAAATGAGCGCGCGGCTGAAGCTGGTTTTTCTAACACCCGGCACGGGGGGCTGGTATTGCGGTGCGTGCATGCGGGACAACGCCCTGGCCAAGGCGCTGCTTGCGGCGGGGCACGAGGTTTCCTTGTTGCCGATGTATCTGCCGTTGCAGTTGGACGAGGAAGTGTTGGCCGGCAGCCATGCCGTGCCGGTGTTTTTCGGCGGGATCAACATTTACCTGCGGCAGAAGTTTGCCGGGTCCCGCCACCTGCCCGGGTGGTTCGACAAACTGCTCAATCATCCGCGTCTGCTGCGCGGCGTGGCACGCCACAGCCACATGACCTCGGCCCGCGATCATGGTGAAATGACCCTGGCAATGCTGCGCCTGGAAGACCAGCGCTTTGGCAAGGAGTTGGATCAACTCTGCGTCTGGCTGGAGCAGGAAACTCCCGACATTCTCTGCCTCTCCACCGCGTTGCAGGCAGGGATGATCCGCGAGTTGAAGCGGCGCATGGATGTGAAAGTGATCTGCTGCTTCCAAGGGGAAGACACGTTTTTGGACCACTTGCCCGCACCCTGCCGGGACGAATGTTGGCGCGAGTTGGCGGCGCGGGTGCGCGATGCCGACCTGTTGGTGGCCCCCAGCAGGTTCTATGCAAACCTGATGGAACAACGGCTGGGCCCGGATGACCTGACCATCAAGGTGATGTCTAACGGAATCAACCTGGACGGCTATGTCCCTCTAACGGCAAAACCGGGGCCGCCGGTGATTGGATTCCTGGCGCGGATGGCGCGTGAGAAAGGCCTGGAGATCATGGTGGAGGCGTTTATCCACCTGCGCACGGTGCTGGGTCACCCCGACGCGCTGCTGCATCTGGCCGGGGCCGCAACTGCGGAAAACCTCCCGCTGATCGAGTCGTTGCAACAACGCCTGGCAGCGGCAGGCCTGACAGACCAGGTGTGCTGGCAGACCAACATTTCCCGCGAGGAAAAGACCGCGATGCTCAGGGCGCTGACCTTGTTTTCGGTGCCGGCAACCTATCCCGAGGCGTTCGGGCTCTATGTGATCGAGGCCATGGCTTCCGGCGTGCCCGTGGTGCAACCCGCCGCCGCCTCGTTTCCGGAAATCGTGGAAAAGGCGGGGGTGGGGGTGTTGGTGCCGGTGGGGGCGGCGACCGCGCAGTCGTGGCAGACTCATGCGACTTATGTGGATCCGGCCGCGCTCGCCCGGGCATGGCACGGACTGTTAGAGCAACCTGACAAGCTGCGCGGGATGGCGGCGGGCAGTCGTCGTGCGGCGGAGGAGTATTATGAGGTCGGGGTCATGCGGGATCGGTTTCTAGCGCTGGTGCGGGAAATGCTGGATCCCGCGGGCGATGATCACCCGCCCCCGATTTGACAGCCGGGTATTCCCGGAGAATGTTTCCCCCATCACCCGCATGCCATCCATCACCATCGACCAACAAAGTATCGCAGCCAAAGCGGGGGAAACTATCCTCCAGGCGGCGCGTGCGGCGGGAATTGAGATCCCGACTTTGTGCTATCTCGAAGGCTATGAAGCGGGGGCCTCGTGCATGGTCTGCGCCGTCAAACTCAAGCACAACGGGCAATTCATCCCGGCCTGCGGCTCACGCGCCGTCGATGGCATGGAAATCGAGCACGACACCCAGGAAGTGCGTGACGCCCGCCGCATGGCGCTCGAATTGTTATTCAGCGATCACCTTGGCGATTGCTTGTCGCCCTGCCAGAGGATTTGTCCGGCGCACCTTGGCATTCCCGCGGTGCTCAAGCACATCCGCGGCGGCGATTTCGGCATGGCGGCGGCCTCCGCCCGGCGCGATCTGGCGCTGGCCGGCATCCTCTGCCGCATTTGCCACCGCCCCTGCGAACACGGATGCCGCCGCGGCGTCCACGACGACGCCGTCGCCATTGCCGACCTCGTGACTCACGCCATCGATACCGAACTGGCCGCAGGCGAAGCACGGCTGCCTGTAGCGGCGGTCTATGACCGTCGAAGCCAGGGCGTGGCGGATGCTCTAATGGTCAATGAATCAGGCGATCCACAAGCGCCGACGCTCACAGAGCGCCGCTACATTGCTCACCCGCCTGCCAAGGTCGCCATCATCGGGTCCGGTTTCACCGGCCTGAGCGCTGCCTGGTTTCTCTATCAGCAGGGGTTCTCCTGCGTGGTTATCGATGAAAACCCGGTGCCTGCCGCGACGATCCGCAGCGCCTGGCCCGACCTCCCGCCCGGCCTGCTGGATGCCGAACTCCGCCTGCTGGAACGCGCCGGAATTGAATTCCGCTGCGCGACCCGCATCGACGGGGCAGCGGCACTCACCGCTCTAACAAGTGAATTCGGCGCCATCCTGTTAGCCACCGGCCCCGCATCGCAC
>JAPLUJ010000672.1 GCA_026397695.1 Verrucomicrobiota bacterium
ACTATTCAGCGAATCGGGCCTTGCCACCACGGGAAAAACCGTGCATAGCCCCGCCCCCTTCGCGCGGAGGTTCCATCCCATCCCTAATTGTTCCCATGTCCTTGAAAATCCGCAATCTCGCCATCATCGCCCACGTCGATCATGGCAAAACCACGCTCGTCGACCAACTGCCACAGCCCGGTGGCACCTACCGTGACAACCAGGCGACCACCGAGCGCGCCATGGACTCGATGGACCTCGAACGCGAAAAGGGCATCACCATCAAAGCCAAAAACACCTCCATCCATTGGAAAGGCTATACCATAAATATCGTCGATACCCCAGGCCACGCCGACTTCGGCGCCGAGGTGGAACGTGTCATGAAAATGGTCGATGGCGTGCTGCTCGTCGTGGATGCCTCCGGCGGCCCACAGGCGCAAACCCGCTTCGTGCTGCGCAAGGCCCTGGCAGAAGGCCTCAAGCCAATCGTGGTCATCAACAAGATCGACCGCCCGTTCGCCGATCCGCTCAAGGTGCACGACCAGGTGCTCGAGTTGTTTCTCGACATCGACGCCACCGATGACCAGTTCAACGCGCCGTTTGTCTATGGCTCGGCGCGTGACGGCTACTTCATGAATCACCCCGACGATGATAAAAAGGATTGCATCCCGCTGTTGAAAAAAATCGTCGATTGCATCCCGGCACCCAAAGCAAATCCGAAGGCACCGTTCTCGATGTTGGTCTCTAACATCGAGTGGGACGACTACGTCGGCCGCGTCGCCATCGGCAAGGTGCTGGGCGGCAACGTGAAAAAAGGCGACACGATCTGGTTGCTGCGCAAGGACGGCACCAAACAACAATCCAAGGTGATGAAAACCTTCACCTATTCCGGCCTCTCCACCAGCGACTCGGAAGGGTGCGGCGCGGGCGGCATCGTCGGCATCGCCGCCGGTATCGAAAGCATCGATATCGGCGAAACGCTGGCCGCCTCCGACGACATCGCACCGCTGCCCTTCGTCGCCATCGACCCGCCTACCGTGCAAATGCAGTTTTCCATCAACGACGGTCCGTTAGGCGGCAGGGAAGGCCGACTGGTCACCTCGCGCGCCATCCGCGAGCGCCTGATGCGCGAGTTGAAAACCAACATCTCGATCCAGGTGGCGGACACCGATCTGTCCGGCGTGTTCAATGTTTCCGCACGCGGGGCAATGCAAATCGCCATCCTCGTCGAACAAATGCGCCGCGAGGGCTTCGAAGTCTGCGTCTCCCGCCCAATGGTCATCTTCCGCCGCGACGATCATGGAAAATTGTTAGAACCCTTCGAGACCCTCTACATCGAAGCCCCCGGCGATTACACTCAGGGCATCCTCAAGATCCTGGCCAACCGCAAGGGCATGATGGAACACATGGACACCGAGCCCAGCGGCCGCACGTTCATCCAGGCCGTCATCCCGACCCGCGGCCTGATCGGCTTTGAAACCGAACTGGTTAATCTAACATCCGGCCACGGCATCATGAGCCACTTGTTCAAGGAATACGCGCCGCACGCCGGGGACATCCAGAACCGCACCACCGGCACGCTCGTCTCCATGGATTCCGGCACCGCCACGCCCTACGCGCTGCAAATGCTCGAAACCCGCGGCATCCTCTTTGTCGCGCCCGGCGATGCGGTCTATGGTGGCATGCTCGTTGGCGAAAACCCGCGCGTCGGCGACATGCCGGTCAACCCGGTAAAGGAAAAGCATCTCGACAACATGCGCTCCGCCGGCAAGGACAAAACGTCCAAACTCACCCCGCCGCTGCGCTTTTCGCTAGAGCGCGCCATCGAATACATCGATACCGACGAACTCGTCGAAGCCACCCCGAAAAACATCCGCCTGCGCAAACGCATCCTCGACGCCAACGCCCGCAAACGCGCGCAAAAAGGCTCCACCACCGAAGACCGCAGCAACCGCGGGTGAGAAAAGTGGCGGCGGTTTGCAAACCGTCGGGCTAACTGGTAGGGTCGGACGGTCTCGGCCGCCCCACATGTCCGCCGCAGGCGGTGCTGCCGCGCGGGAAGCATGATCCGCACCTGAACCGCCCGCCTGTGCGGGGCAGTGTGGGACAAGCGGGCCGCTTGTCCCTACCGGTCGCAATTCATGGTCGGCCCGACACTCCATGGCAAGCGGGTGGGCTTACGGTCTTCGCGCCTGCGCGATGAAGGTTTGCAGAAATGGCTCGCAGGCACAGGAATCGCCGTAGCAAACCTCCGCCGCGGCTTTGCAGTTGCCCTGGCATTTTTTCTCTAACCGGCAACCGAGGCAGAACCGTGGGCGGGCGGCTTTGAAGCGCTGCATCGTCTGGCTCCCGAGCATTTCCCGCATCCCGGTTTCGTTGATATTTCCCAAAATGGTTTTGCTATGATTGCACGGCCGGACATTGCCCATCGGGTCGAGTGTGTAGTAAGCCTGCGGACTGCCGGCCGCACAATAACCGAAACTCAAATGTGGGTATCGGCTGGTATCCACCAGACAGGGTGGGATTGGCACGGAACAACTGATGCCCAGGCCGGATTCCACGGCAAAATCGTCAGCCTGCCGCAGCAACCCGGCGAGCTGGCCGGGACTGGCTTGTAACAAATCAAGATGGGCGAATCCGCGGCCACCCGGATTGAAGCGGTTGAGCATGATGCCATCGGCCCCCAGCGCCAGCGCCAACTCGGCGGTCTGGCGGAAGTCATCGATGTTCAGGGCGGTCGCGACAAACACCACGACCACGGTTTGTCCCGCGGCTTTGAGTGCCGCAACCGCATAGGTTGTTCTATCAAAAACACAACTCCCGCCGCTGAGCCTGTCATGCATCTCCCGCCGGTGGCTGAGCAAAGGGAGTTCCCAAATCCTGATTTTCCCGCCGTATTGCCCGACCACCTTGTCGCTGATGAGCGAGCCGTTGCTGATCAGGTTGATGGCGATTTTTTGGTCATGGATGAAATCCACGATCTCCGCCAAATCATGCCGCATGAACGGTTCACCCCCGGTGAGCGTGATGACGCGGGGCTTCATCTGGCGGATCATTTTTTCTAACATCCCGAGCGTCCGCCGGGTGTCCAACTGTCCCCCAGGGTAGCCCGCGGCGTTTTTCCACACATTGTAGCAGTGCAGGCAGTCGAGATTGCATTGGGCCGTGACCTCGAAGATGAAACTGCGTGGCATCCCGCGATGAAAAATTCCGGCAAGAGTCATGGGTAAATTCCGTGCTTATTCCCGGCCTGGCACGGGATCTTTGGACGGCACGAACACCGCGTCGGTTTCAAAGCCCTTCATCGCTTTGCCGTAGGTTTCCGCGTTGATCACACCCGAGTCACGGAATTGCTCTAACAAACGCCGCTGGGCTTCCAAGTCTTTGGGAAAGCGCTGGGGCATGGAACTGGTTTTATAACAGGTCACCCTTGGGCCAGCGGAAGCGACGAACGCCAAGAGCGCCGCCAACGCGGGAAAGACCAAGGATGCCGTAGATATTCACCCGTCTGGCCACAAGCCTGCTCCGGTAAGTTTCGTAATAGTTCCTGGCATTGTAGGAATACACATAGATGCCCTGGGCCACTTCACGGCTGAATTTGCGCTGCGGGTCGCTGTTGGCGATCGAGTTGGCAAAGAGCTTGGCATCCAAACCGTTGCGGTTCTCGTAACCATAGGGGGTGATCGTCGGGTCATACAAGCAGTTCTGTCCTAACAGATAGAAACAGTCGTGCTGTGAGATCGCAATTTGGGCCCGGCGCGCATTCGATTCGACTGGCATGTCGGCATCGATCACAAGAAACGGCCCGAACATGATATCACTGCCGTTCGGACCA
>JAPLUJ010000385.1 GCA_026397695.1 Verrucomicrobiota bacterium
ACCGTGAGATTGCCCGTGCCGCAACCGGCATCCACCACCGTGGCGCTGGGATCAATGCCCAACTTATCAAGGACCGCATCCAGATTCCGGGACAGGTCCGCCAGATCATGCCAACCATCCCATTGGTCGGCGATCGAGTCAAAGAACTCCAAGCGGGGATTGGTGGTGGTATTATGGGTCATGGGTTTGTGTTTCCATCGTTGTATGTAAATGCTCCCTTGACAAGCGCACCATCGCAGGGATGGTGACGAGCATCAGAATCATCCCCGGCCAGCCGCTCAGGAATGAGATTCCCGCAACAAAAGTCGCCGGCAGTTTCATGCAACTTGCAACCAGATACATGAGTCCCGCATTGATGACCCTGCCGCAAACCAGCGCGGGAATCAGGATCACCCAAGCGGGGGCGCGCGGAAAAATCAAACGGCAAATGCCTATCATCAGGGCCATCGCGGCCAACTCCGCGGACATTATCGGGGCGATCGGTGGATAGAATGGCGGCATGCCCGTGGCCGCCCCTGACAACAGCGGAACCGTGACTGCGGTCAGGGACGCCATGCCGGGACGCACGAAGAACGCCAGGGCCACCAGCGGCAGGTACATCGGCATGAACATGTGCCCCAGATGGATGAGATGAAACAGCAGCGGCAGCAGCAAGGCCGCCGCCCCGAAAAGTCCGCAGTAGGCAAGTTCGCGATGTTTCATTTCAGTCCGCTCACCGGGTTCGCCAAGGGGTGCTAGAAGGTCAGGCGCACTCCCGTCATGCCGTTGATACCGGGCATCGGGTAACCGGGTTTATATTGGTAGTCGGTATCCGTCAGATTTTCGCCGGCAATGAAGACTTCGCCGCGTCCGTCAGCCCATGGCAGCGGGAACTGATAGGCCAGCCGGGCATTCAGCAGGAAACAGGAACCGATGCGCTCGGTGCTGACTGCCGTGGAGGAACGATTGCGCGACAACACGGTTTGCTCGTCAACAAACGAGCCGTCCACACTGAGCAGGAAGTGGTCGAGAAACCGCCAACTCACGCCCGCGCTTGCCGTCCACTGCGGCGTGTACGGCAGGTCGCCCGGGTGGGCCTCCAGCCACGTCATGCCGGCAAACAGCGACAAGTCGCGACAAGGCGTGACCGTGAGCGTACCTTCGATGCCGTGGGTGTCGAAGGTGCCGACATTCTGCCAGATGGGTGGAAACGGTGGCGGCGGCACGGTGACGATGCGGTTATTCCCATTGTCCACGAAGCCGTTCACCTCGACCCGCAAATGCTTACCGAAGTCCTGCCGGATGCCGAGTTCGAAGTGGTCGAGGGTTTCGGCTTGGAGTTGGTCCTGGAGGTTGTCGCCGGGTTGGAACATTTCGCTGAGTGTCTCGACAAAGATGCCCGGGTAGTTGACGCCGCGCGCGTAACCGAAGTGCAGTTGGGTGTCATGGAAGTTGAACACCAGCCCGGCTTGTGGTCCTGCTTCGGTGTCATAGTTGTTATGGAAGAACCCGCGCACGCCGGCCGATGGCTTGATCCAAACACCATCCGCCAGGTCGAACTGCTGGCTGATCATGGCATAGGGTTGGATGATGCGGAAGGTTTCGCGATCAAAATGCCGTGGGGTTCCCGGGGGACTGACAAAAGTGGCTTTGCCACTGATATAGTCGATATCCAGGCCTGCCAGCAGTTCGCCGCCATGCCACGGGCGGAACGATTCACGGGCTTTGACGCCGTAGTTGTCCCAACGGGTCAGCGTGTCGGCATCATTGCGGGCGGTGCCGGTGTTGAATTGATCGAACCAGTCAATCGCGCCATGATCCCAGTACAGTTTCACCCAGCCATCGGCGGACTCATAATGGTTGGCCAACGTGATCACGCCGAAGTCGGTGGTGGTGTCGAAACGTCCTTGGTTGATGCCGGTTCGGATATCACCGGGATCCTGGGCCGAGTTATCGGTAAGGTTGAACAACACACTGAGGTTCCAGTTCTCGCTGATGTCGTAGCCGATTCGCCCCAGATAATCCTGGAGTTCGCCGCTGGCGTTGGCGCGATGTCCATCCGCGGTCCGGTAGCTCTGGATCAAATAATAGTCGAGTGGCCCGGACTTGCCGCCGTGCTCGGCGGATTCAATGAAACTATCATAAGAACCGCCAGCCAACTGCAGCGCGGTGTGGAAGCCGGGATCCGTCTGGCGTTTGGTCACGACATCCACCACCCCGAAGGCCATGTTGCCGAACAGCACCGGCTGCGCGCCCTTATACACATCCAGGCGCATCGCGTTGTCCACGCTTAGCGTATCCATCAACGGATGCGTCCAGAGACTCCCAAAGCGCGGAATCCCGTC
>JAPLUJ010000274.1:0-2668 GCA_026397695.1 Verrucomicrobiota bacterium
ATCCTGCATCGCGCCAGTATTGTGGCTGCTCAGCGCAAGACCACTCTCAAGGAGCACCAAGCGGTCACATGCAACTTGGCGCTTTCCCGCAGGTGTTGCGGCCTGCTAAGAACTGCGGCGCACCACCCGCCCCATCATGCAACCCGCCGTTCTCCCCTTCCCTTCCTGCACCGCGATCCTCGTCGCAGCCGGCGCGAGCCGGCGCATGGGCATGGACAAACTGGCGTGGCCGCTCGCCGGCGTGCCCGTCCTGCGCCGCGCGCTGGAGGCCTTCCTCGCGGCGGATTCCATCGCCGCAGTGGTGGTCGTCTGCCCGCAGGATCGCTGGAAGTTGTTAGGTGGCGGGGATTTCTGCAAACCCGTCATGCGCGTGGACGGCGGTGCGAACCGCCAGGATTCGGTGGCCTGCGGGCTGGCCGCGCTCGATCCTAACACCCGCTATGTGGCGGTGCATGACGCGGCACGCCCATTGATCGCGCCGCTGGACATCGACCGCTGCGTGGCCGCAGCCATCGAGTACGGGGCGGCCACCCTGGCACGCCGCGTCACCGAATCCATGCAACGCTCGGATGCGCATGACTCACGCCGTGCCACCGAGACGATGCAGCGCTCCGATGACCAGGATTTCGACGTCGAAGTTGTGAGCCGGAAGTATCTTTGGTGCATGGAAACGCCGCAGGTGTTTGAAACCGCGCTGCTGCGCGATGCCTACACCACCGTGGCCGCCTCCGGGTTGTTAGTCACGGACGAGGTGAGCGCAGTCCAATTGATCGGCGCGCGGGTGAAATTCGTCGAATCGCGGCATCCCAACCTGAAAATCACCACCGCCGCCGATCTGGCGCTGGCGGCGGCTTTGCTAGAGCAGGATCCAACACCATGAGCCAGGCGATTTACGAATGGCGGCAAATCCCTAACGGTCCGCGTTTGGCGGTGGCGACGGTGGCGGCTTCCGAGTGTGCGGCGCTCTCCTTCCACGTGCCCGCCGGCAGCCGCCATGAAGCGGGTCTGCCCGCCGGGCTCGCGCATTTTGTCGAGCACATGGTCTTCAAGGGCACGCTGCGCCGGAGTTCCCGCGAACTGAGTTTGGAAATTGAAAACGCGGGCGGGCAGATCAACGCCTGCACGTCAGAGGACCAAACGGTTTACGATGGCCGCGGCGAAGCCGAATTGTTGCCGGTTCTCGCCGACGTGATGGCCGACATGGTTTGGCACGCAACCTTCCCCGAACCAGAAATCCGCCTCGAACACGAAGTCATCGGCGATGAAATCACGATGTATCACGAGTCACCCGCGGACCACATCGGCGACCTCATCTCCACCGCCTTGTGGGGCGACCACCCGCTCGGCAACCCGATCTCGGGCACGCTGGAATCCATCGCCGGCATCGATCGCCAGACGTTGCTGGAATTCCGCGACCGCCATCATTTCCGCAACGATCTGGTAATCGCCGCCGCCGGGCCATTCACGCTGGACGAGGTGATGAAGGTCATCGCGCCGCATTTGCCGGAGGTGTTTCATGAAGGTGAAGACTTTCTAACATTCGAGCGCGAGCAGGCGGCGGCGCGCACGGTGCGTGAACGGCGCGCAACCGACCAACTCCAACTGGCGCTCGCCTGGCACATGCCGGGACGCCACGCGCCGTCGCGTTACGCGCTGCGCCTGCTGAGCATGATGCTCGGCGAATCCTCGAGCTCGCGCCTGTTTCTCGAACTCCGCGAGGAACGCGGGTTGTGCTATCAGATCGGCAGCGACGTCACTTTTTTCCATGAAACGGGTGCCTTCGAGATCACCGCTGGTCTCGATCCCGAGGCGCAGGATGAAGCGCTCGCGTGCATCCACCGTGAAATCCACGATCTCGCCACCCGCGGGCCGCGACCCGGCGAAGTGCAACGCGCCCAACGCCTGATGATTGCCCACAGCAAGCTCGCGTTCGAAGCCACCGCCGCCCACGCCGCATGGGCTGGCGAAGGCGTGTTGGATTTCGGCCGCATCCCCCCGCTGGCAGAATGGCGCGACTGCGTGCTCGCAGTCACCGCTGCGGACGTGCAGGCCATCGCCGGCGAGATCTTCCTCAACCATCCGCCGGCGATCGCCGAAATCGGGCCGCATGCATGTTAGATCTCACGAGTCACATACGGGTTTGCGAAAGGTCCCCAGCTTAGTCAGCAGGAAGAAGAAACATCTGTGAGAACTTTGTTGTTGCCATGGTGGCGAACTAGTGAAAACATGCCGCCCCGAAATGCTGCGGGGCAGGTATCGACATGCCGTCACCAGGCGTTTCATTGCATCGTTGACTCCAACTTCACACCAACCAACAATCAAAAGAACCGCATGAACATTCAAAATTATCTTTCATCAATCCTTGATCAAGTCGTCCGCCGCAATCTCGGCGAACCGGAATTCCACCAAGCCGTCGGGGAAGTTCTCGAATCGCTGGAGCCGGTGCTGAAGCGCAGGCCGGAATTCGTGGAGGCGAGCATTCTGGAACGGCTGGTGGAGCCGGAGCGCCAGATCGTGTTCCGTGTCCCGTGGGTCGATGACAAGGGCAAGGTGCAGGTGAACCGCGGGTTCCGCATCCAGTTCAGCAGCGCCATCGGGCCGTACAAGGGTGGCTTGCGGTTCCACCCGAGCGTCAACGCGGGCATTCTCAAGTTCCTCGGCTTCGAGC
>JAPLUJ010000274.1:2715-10599 GCA_026397695.1 Verrucomicrobiota bacterium
GGACCTCGAAGTGATGCGGTTTTGTCAGAGTTTCATGACCGAGTTATCGAAGCACATTGGTGCGAATTCGGACGTTCCCGCAGGCGACATTGGTGTCGGCGGGCGCGAAATCGGTTATCTCTTCGGGCAGTATAAGCGGCAACGCGACGAATTCACCGGAGTGTTGACCGGCAAGAGCCTCAACTGGGGAGGATCGCTGATCCGGCCTGAGGCAACCGGTTACGGTGCGGTCTATTTTGCGGTGGACATGCTGGCAACGCGCGGCGAATCGATGGAAGGCAAACGCTGCGTCATCTCCGGGTCGGGCAACGTCTCGCAATACACGGCGGAAAAACTCATCGAGCTGGGTGCCGTGCCGGTGACCTTCTCCGACTCGGACGGGACGATCTATGATCCCGCCGGCATCGACCGCGAGAAGCTCGCCTTCGTGATGCATCTCAAGAATGTCCGGCGGGGCCGCATCCGTGAATATGCGGAGCATTTCAAAACGGAGTATCGGCCGGGTGCCACGCCATGGGATGTGGCGTGCGATTGCGCATTCCCGTCGGCCACCCAGAACGAAGTGGATGCCGGCGATGCGAAGAAGTTGTTAGACGGTGGCTGCCGTTTGATCTCGGAAGGTGCGAACATGCCCTCGACGCCCGAAGCGGTGGAGCTTTTCCAAGCGGCGAAGATCCTCTATGGTCCCGGCAAGGCCGCCAACGCAGGCGGCGTGGCCACCTCCGGGCTGGAAATGTCGCAGAACTCGATGCGTCTCAACTGGAGCCGCGAGGAAGTGGACGGACGGCTGCGCGAAATCATGCGCAACATCCACCGCAACTGCAGCGAGACGGCCGAGCTATATGGGGCACCCGGCAATTATGTGGTCGGTGCCAACATCGCCGGATTCACCAAGGTGGCCGAGGCCATGCTCGATCAGGGAGTGGTTTGAGCCATGTCCGTGCCTGCACCCATTGCCCGGGCGACGACCGGTTGGCCCGGGCTGGACGATGTGTTGTGCGGGCTGGAACCCGGCGATAACCTCGTCTGGGGCGTGGAGCATATCGAGGATTACCGCCGTCTGGTCGTGCCCTGCGAACACTTCGGCCGGCACGCTCCTCTGTTAGACGAGAAACCCGGGTTGGAGATCCATTGTTTGGATCCCCACCGCAGCTTCGAGGTTTTCGTGCGCGATGTCCACCGCGTGATCGAGGCCAGCGGTCGCGGCACGGTATATATCTTCGACTTGCTGAGCGACTTGGCCGATGCTTGGCTATCGGATCAGGCGGTCGGCAATTTCTTTGTGTTGACCTGCCCGCGGTTGCTGGATCTGCAGACCTTCACCTATTTTGCCATCACGCGCGACGCGCATTCGGATCACGCGATGGAACCGGTGCGGGAGACCACCCAGTTTTTTCTGGATGTGTTTACGCTTGACGGCGAGTGCTACATTCGTCCGCTGAAGGTGCCCTATCGTTCCATTCAGGCGATGAACACCGTGCATGTGCAGCGGGGCGAGCACCTGTTGCCGGTGGAGGAAAGTGCCATCCTGTCCCGCATCCTGTCCCACACGCGCTGGCCCAGACTCCACCGGCGCAATGAGCTAGGCTACTGGGACCGCTTGTTCCGCGAAGTGGAACGAATGCTCACCGAAAAAGCGACCGGCACGCTCGTGCCGGAGGTGGAGGAAGCCATGCTGCGCCGGGTGCGGGCGGCGTTCCGGGTGCATCGCTCGGGTATTGCGGCGCTGGCCGAGCAATATCTAACGCTCGAAGACTTCTGGGAAATCCGCAAGCGCCAGATCGGGGTGGGGTCGATCGGCGGCAAAGCGCTGGGCATGCTGGTGGCGCGGGCCATCCTGCGGGACCATGAGCCTGATCTATCAGAACGGTTGGAGGTGCACGATTCGTTTTTCGTGGGGGCCGAGGTTTTCGTCACCTATCTGATTCGCAACGGCGTGTGGTGGATCCGCGAGCGCCAGCAACAGCCCAGTGGATTCTTGAAAAACCTGCAGGAGGGGCGCAACCGCATCCTCAGCGGCGAGTTCCCACCGGGCATCGTCCGGCAATTCGAGGGAATATTGGAATATTTCGGTGAGATGCCCTGCATCGTGCGCTCCAGTTCGATATTGGAGGATGCACGCGGCAACGCGTTTTCCGGCAAGTACGAAAGCATCTTCCTGTCCAACCGCGGCTCGATGGAGGAGCGTCTAACAGCATTGCTCGGGGCGATCCGCCGCGTCTATGCCAGCGTGCTGGATCCCGAGGCGTTGCACTACCGCAAGGCCCGCAACCTGCTGGACAGCGAGGAGCGCATGGCGTTGCTGATCATGCGCGTGTCGGGCCGCCGGCGCGGCCGCTATTTTTTCCCGCAGTCCGCCGGAGTGGGGCTTTCCTACAATCCCTATCGCTGGCATCCGGAGATCGATCCCGAAGCCGGCGTGGTCCGGTTGGTGTTCGGGCTGGGGACCCGTGCCGTGGATCGCTCGGACGACGACTACACGCGCCTGGTGGCCCTCAACACCCCGCTGCGCCGGCCCGAGACCTCACTCAATGAACAGATCGATCATTCGCAACACCGGATGGACGTGCTGGATCTCGATACCCGCGAACTGGTATCGCTGCCAGTGGATACGCTGGCGCCGCTGTGTGCGGATTTCCCGGTGCATTTGTTTTTGGAAGTGCCTCCTAACGGCATGCCGTGGGTGACCTTCCGCGGGCTGTTACGCGACACGCCGGTGGCTAACGACTTGCACAGGATGCTGATGGTTCTGGCCGAGACCTACCGGCATCCGGTGGACATCGAGTTCACTATCAATTATCTACCCGACGGCAGCTACCGCATCCACCTGCTGCAATGCCGCACATTCCAGATCCAGAAAAACCAAACCGGCGGCGCGGTGGATCCGGCGAGCGTGCCGGGCCGGCGCATTCTCGAAGCGCGGGGTGCGGTGATTGGGATTGGCCGGGAAAGCCCGGTGCATGACATCCTGCATGTTCCTACCGGGTTGTATGCCGTGCTGGCGGAGCGTGACCGCTATCAGGTGGCGAAATTGATAGAAACCCTCGTCCAGCGGCACGATCCGGCGCGCAACCTGTTGCTGCTAGGTCCCGGGCGCTGGGGCACAAGTTGTCCATCGCTCGGCATCCCGGTGCGGGCCGGCCGGATCGCTTGCGCGTCCGCCGTCTGTGAGATCATGGCGATGCATGGCGGACTGATTCCCGACGTCTCGTTAGGCACGCATTTTTTCAATGATCTCGTCGAGCATGAACTGCTCTATCTGGCCTGCTTTCCCGGCAAGCCCGGCAACCTTTACGACGAAGATTGGCTGATGGCCGAACCCAGCCAGACCAATATCATGTTAGATGAGCTGGGCAAACCCAACAAATTCGCGGCAGTGGCACGCTGGCTCGATGTTTCCGGCAGCAACCTCTGCCTGCACGCCGACCCGTTCCACCAAATCGCCATCCTGCGCCTGCCGGAGTGAGCGGGCCAATTCATTTGCCAATCTCGGCAAACCCTCCGGGATCCGGACATGAAATCTCCAATGCACACCCTCGCACACATTTCGATTTCCAACTTCCGCTCCTGCAAAAACGTAAGCCTGCCTTTGGGCGACTTCACACCGGTTGTTGGCTACAACAACGCTGGCGAATCCAACATTCTCACCGCGATTGAGTGGCGCATTGATCCATTCACGTTCAATGCGCCTCGATTTTCCAAACAAGTCACATTTGGATCATCGAACCAAACGAAAATAATGAACTCAACAACCAATACGAGATGCGATTGAGAATGGAGCAATCGACCCCTTCCTCGATGATCGCGGGAGTGACTTGAACGATGTCGAAAACACGGAAGGCCCGAAGCTGCTCGCGGGCCTGGATGGGTTCGATTCCGAGTTTGCGCGTAGCCGCCGAGTAAAATTCCTGGAGCACCTGGGTGGAGATGACGCCGGTTCTCTCCTTGGCATGCCGGGCGATGAGCCCAAGGGCGGTGGCTTGTTTGGCCGGATCGGCGCGATCCACCGAGTAGATCAAAACGTTGGTATCCAGAAAACATCGTCGGGCCATGGCTCAGTGGCGGTAAAGTTCTGCCCGGGAAATCTTGATGCCTTTGGAGTCGCCCGACGATTGCCTGAGTCGCTCGACCATGGCATCGACCGCAGCGTCAGGACTGGAAATGGCGTCGTTCAAAAGATTGCGAACCAGCGCGTTGAGACTGGTGCCGCGCGCTTGGGCGTAACTGCGACCCCGTTTGAGGAGTTCCTTGTCGATCGAAAGCGTGAGGTTCGCCATGCGCACAGGTTATGTGTGCGCAGGCAGCTTGTCAATTCCGGTTTTAAGGATCCTTTCGATAAAGCATATTGATTCCCGGGCGCACTACCCTGACTCTCTCCTTATGCCCGATGCCGTTTACGTTCGCGACGCGTTTGCCCGCATTGCGGATCGCTATGTGCTTACCAACCATGTCCTGAGCTGCGGCGCGGACATCTGGTGGCGCAAGGTCGTGGCCGCGCGCATCCGCAATTGGAACCCGGCCCGCGTGCTCGACGTGGCGTCCGGCACCGGCGATCTGGCCTTGGAAATCCAACGCCAGTGCCCGGATTGCGAGGTGATTGCCGCGGATTTCTGCGCGGAGATGCTCGCCCACGCCGCCCACCGCGGAGTTGCCAACACCCTCGTTGCCGATGCACTCCACCTGCCGCTGTTAGACGCCGGCTTCGATGTGGTTACCGTGGCCTTCGGGCTGCGCAACATGGTGGACTACCCGGCCGCCCTGCGCGAAATGCACCGCGTGCTCAAACCCGGCGGCCGCCTCGTGATCCTGGATTTCTCGCTGCCAGACGGCCTGCTCCGCCGGCCCTACCGGTTCTATCTGCATCACGTCCTGCCACGCATGGCCGGCTGGCTCACCGGCCAACGCGACGCCTACGAATACCTCGGCGGGTCGATCGAGACCTTTCCATCCGGCAACTCCATGATGGATTTGTTGGAAACCTGCGGGTTTGTCGAGGCCAGTGTCACGCCGCTCACCGGCGGCGTGGTTGCAATCTATCAGGGAAGCCGCCGCATCCTGTCTGTTGCAGAAGCAACATTGGACCTTGATGATATATGAACCTGTTGTGGAATTGCCAGCAAGGTTGAGGGCGCTGGCATGACGAGGTTCGACACCCGTGCGGCGGTATTCAAAGATCGTTGCTGACAAGACGCCGGATTGTGATAATTTCCGACTGATGAATCTTCCAACGGAATCGGCGGCGCAATTTGCCCGCGACCAACTGGCGGCCGGTTGCCAAACCCTGAAGCAGCTGCTGCTCGGATTGCTGGACTCGAAGGGACGAGTTGCCGATGACGTCCATGCCATCCGCAAGCTCGCAAAATCCCTTCGCGGGGGATTCTCGTTGTTCCAATTGGACAAATCCTCCGCCCTTGAAATCCAGGCGGTCAGCCGTCTCCTGTCCGGTCCCCGTGATGCCGTTTCACGCGCTAACACCTGGCACAAACTCGCTTGGATCGGCGATCAGCGGGTGGCCGCGGCGATCACGGCTTTGCTCTACCAGCACACCCATTCAGCCAGCCGCCGCCCCCCTCCCGAAACCATCGCTTGGTGTGTCGATCGCGTCGATGCGGCATTGAACGACTTGCACCAAGTGCCGACAGAACATCTCGCGGCTCAAATCACCGCTGGCCTGGCGAGACTCGAACACAAAACCTTCAAATGCTTCCGCAAACTGGATCGTCGCTCCGATAAGGATTTCCACAAGACACGCAAGATGCTCAAAGCATGGCTCGGTGCCGACGGATTCCTGCCGGCTGAGCAGGTCCAACGGAATCCCAAACTTGACACGCTGGCTGATTTGTTAGGAGATGAAAACGACCTTGCCACACTCGGCCTGTGGCTGGAAAACCACGGTTTCACCCTGAAATTCGCTCCGGATCTCTGGAAAACCCTCAAGACATCCCGCCGCAAACTCCAACAGAAGGTGATCAAAGACGTGTCATGCCTTGCGCCATCAGTCTTGGACTTGGGATCGCGTCAAGGCCTGCGCGCCCGCAGCGGTAATTTGAACATTGAGCATTAAGTCTGAAATGCAAAAAGCCGCCCCCTTGCGGGAGCGGCTTGGAATGGGGTTTGAGGGTTTCGATTAGATCCACCCTTTGATCGACACCATGAGGGCGTCGTGCTTGGCATACAATTTTTCGAGTTCGGACTCCGCCTTGCGCACGGCTTCATTGAGAACCACCAGCGAAGCCACCTTGGCGGCAAGACCGGCTGGTGCCGCAACTGCGGCGGGCTTCACTGCCTTCACTGCCTTCGGAGCCTTGGCTGCCTTGGGAGCTTTGACGGCTTTGCTTTTGGCGGCTTTTTTACCGGGTTTCATCCCCGCAGCCTTGAGCCATGAGGCACAAGTGATAGGGGACAACTTGTATTTCGCAACCGCCTGGCTTTGTCCGCCGCGTCCATTGGCGGCGTTATATGCGGCCACAAAGTCCAGGATCTCCTGCTTCTTCTCAGGAGTATAACGGGAACCGCGGCCCATCTTGCCGGCGGGCTTGGCGGCTTTCTTCGGCGCGCCCTTTTTCGCTACGGCTTTCTTCGGCGCGGCCTTTTTCGCTACGGCTTTCTTCGGTGCTGCTTTCTTCGGTGCTGCTTTCTTCGGTGCTGCCTTGGCGGCGGCCGACACACCCGCGGCCTTTAGCCAAGCCGTAATGGTGAGTGGTGATACCTTGTATTTTTGGGAGGCAGTGCTTTGCCCTCCGCGACCATTCTTGGCATTATATTGGACGACAAAGTCGACGATTTCCTTTTTCTTGGCATCGGTATAACGGATACCCGTGGCTGATGATTTTTTGTTTTTTGTGCTCATGACGGGATCAAATTATGAAGTTCCCCAAAGTCTTGCAAGCATAAAATCAGAATAAATATCATGACGGCTCGTAGTGCTTCGAGGCGGGTAGAATTACCACGAGGTCTCCTACTGCAGTCATGTCAAACAACTCGATCACGTCGGCATTACAGAGGCGGATACAGCCATGGCTGGAAGGCACGCCTATCATATCCTCGCGGTTCGTGCCATGAATATAGATGCCGCGTTCCAGAGTGTTGGAGTTATCCACATCCAAACCCTCAAGACGAAGAATCCTGGTGAGAATCAGATCATCCTCCGACGCCTCGCCCGGATGCCAAAGACCCACGGGAACCCGGCACTGGAAAATCGTGCCGGCGGGTTCTCCTGCGCCGATTTTTTCGCAAATACGGAACCGCCCGGTGGGCGTCCTATAGCTGTCTATTGCGAATCCTTCGCCCATGGCAGATGTGGATACCGCGAATTCCCGGATACCATCGTCCCCATGGAAGACCTGCAGGTTCTGGTCATCCATCGAAATGACAATATGGACTGACGAGTTCATGCAGGTGCCAGTACCAACAACGCGTTGTGACCACCCATGGCGTGAGACAGTTTTCCCACCGGACCGGTGGCGGCAAGCACGTGCCCGGGCACCTCACATCCGGGCGGCGCATATAACCCGGGTAGATTGGGCGGGAGCCGGCCGTCCCGCAGGAAACTCGCAAGCATCACGCTCTCCAGCAATCCGCTCGCGCCGATGGTATGGCCGGTGAATGGCTTGAGCAGGTGCAGTGATGGCCGAACGTCAGGAAACGCCCTGGCCAACGCGGCGGGATCGGCTACTGCCTGCACGGCGGTGCCTGTGGCATGCGGACACAGCGCGACCGGACGGAGCACGGGATCAGCCACCTGTTGGAACAAGTCAGGTGTGCGTCCACCGTCTTGCGGAATGCCCACAGGATCGCAGGCATCCGAGTTACAGGCATAATGAAGCAGCCGTGGATGATACCCGGAAGCTGTGTCTATCGCCATCGCCGCGGCACCCTCCGCCG
>JAPLUJ010000271.1 GCA_026397695.1 Verrucomicrobiota bacterium
CGAAACGCAAGGTGCCTCATGGCATTTTCGCAAGACGCACGATGATAAATTAGCGAAATTGCAGCGCCGCAAGCATGACCCGCCATGACCATGTCTGGAATAACAGAAATAGCCCGGCAATAATTCGATGGGATGATGAGGGGTCAGGCGCATCGTCGTTTTTTGCGGGGTGGTGCCCTGCCTTGTAGCCACGGTGGCAGGATCCTCGCGATGATTTTCATTTCTTTGCCGCAACACGGACATGCATGAACGGGTTTGGGTTTTGCCAGCGGATTGGCCAGAGCGCCGATGAGGAGCGGACGCCCGGTGTGGAAAGCGATGCGCTCGCGCTTCACCTTGGCCGCCGGATGGCAGAAGCCATAATACCGGATGGCCCGCATACCACGCGGCAGCACGTGACGCAGGTATCTTCTAACGAACTCCACGCCGTGAATGGTGTCGGTTTGTTGCGCATCGCCGTTGGCTCTGTCTTTCCAACGGAAGGTGACGTTGTCGCCATCGATGCCAATGATCCGCGAATCACCGATGGCGGTGCGGCAGACGTATGCTCCGAGATATTTGATGGCACTCTCGCCGGTGCCGAAAGGTTTGAGATGCACGCCCCATTCCTTGCGCCAGACCCCGTCATCGATTTGCGGCAATGCCAGATCCTTGCCCAAGGCTGCGATTTTGTCGCGCAACCGAGCCCTGAAGATCTCCATCAAGGCCTCCTGCAACACCAGGTATTTCGCGCTTTTGACGGTGACCACGTTTCCTTGCGCATCGATCCCCGCGCCCGGCACGATGCAGTGGAGGTGCGGATGGAAAAGGAGCCGCTGGTTCCAGGTGTGCAGGATCATGGTGAAGCCGCTGGTTTTGGCCCCGAGCCAGCGGGGATTGGCCAGCGTGTCTGATAGAGCGGATGACGCGGCGGCAAAGAAGACATCATAGACCTGCTTGGCCGCCAGGTTGAAGAACAGGGCGCGCAGTTCTTCGGGCAAGGTGAATGTCACCATGAAATACGGAGCGCCAACGCGTTTGCCGAGTTCACGCTCCACCCACTCGGCGGTGGCTTGTTTACCGCACTGGGGGCAGGCCCGGTGGTTGCAGGAATGAAACCGGAACTCGCGTGAGCAACCATCGTCGCAGGCACGAAGGTGTCCGCCCATGACCGCAGTGCGGCAATGGGTAATGGCCCAGACGGCGCGCCGCTGTGCCTTGCCCAACGCGGGTTTTCCACGCAGGAAGGCGGGCAGGAAGCGGCGCAGCACGTCGATGACGGCGACGGCCATGTGGCTTGGTGGCGTGCCGGTTTGTCTAACGTGGCAGGTCGCGGCAGAGCATCTCGTATGCAGGCTGGCTCCGGCCTCGACAAGATGGGTGGCGAACGAATGGCGCAAGGTGTGAACCGTGCACACCGGAATGTTGAGTTCCTTGCGGGCGGAGACCATGAGACGTTGCAGACAGCTGATGGGCATGGGCCGGGTGGCTTCATGCATGCGCCTGGCGATTTTATCCTTGCTGCATGGCCCGCGGCCGACATTGGGGAAGAGCAGCAACGGATGGCGGTGGACTTTCCAATAGTTGCGCAGGTCTTCAACCATCGTGGTGGAAATCGGCACCATGCGGTCCTTGCGGCCCTTGCCGTTGCGGATCCAGAGTTTGCCCTCATCGCCGCGAATGTCATGGATGGTCAGTGACAGGCACTCGGAAACGCGCAGGCCGCAGCAATAGATGAGTTTGATGGGAATGCGGTAGCGACGCAGGCGGATGCTTTCCAGCAGGCCGATGACCTGCTGGCGGGTCAGCACGGCTGGCAGGTCCTCGGCATCCTTGGTGCGGATCTGGGAGAAGATCCGCCAATCCTCGCGTTCCATCATTTCCATGAAAAAAAGCCTGCCGCTGGCGGCGGCTTGGCGGATGGTCTTGGAATTCCAGTGCTTGATGGTTTTGACATGGAGGATGTAGTCGCGGTATTGCGCTTCGGAAAGCGTCGCCGGATCTGTCTGACAAAACTCGTGGACGAGTCTCATCTGCCGGTAATACGAATGACGGGTGCGCGGGGTATTGATGCGCAGGGCCAGAAACTCGGCGAATTGCTGCATCGAGGGATACGGGTGCGCCTCGTAATCGAGCGGATCTCGCTGACACAACCCGGCGATGGGGCGGTATTTGAGCGGCAGTCCCTGGTAACCGGATTCATCGGTTTTCTCAGATGAACTTTGAGCTTGGAAGCTCCGGCGTTTTGGTGTTTGATTCGGTTTGTTGTCGGGGTTGGTTTGGCTAGTTTGCTTCATAGCAGAACCAGCTTGCCGCCCAACCCCGCAACGATCCATCCCTAACATCTCCCACCACGGAAACACCCTCTAAATTCCTGCCGCGGAGCGGCTTAGTTCAACAAGACATCGCACCGAATGACCGTTCAACCCCACAACCGCAACTCCAACCACGAATCAGCCGCCGGTCATCGGTGGATTTAGGCGTTGTGCCGAAAAATGCTGACTACGAGTCACTTATGGAGGATGTCGCTGATCTTGCGGCCGTCGCGGAGCGTAGGGACGACGACCGAATCTCCCTCAACGAACTCAAGAAACAACTGACCGCCGATGGCCTTTTACCGCGTTGAGATTGCCAAGTCTGCTGCCAAAGACCTTCGGGGGATCGACCGGAAGTGGATTCCAAGGATTGTGGCGACCATCGAAACGCTAGAGTCGGATCCCCGACCGTCCGGCTGTAAGAAGCTAGTTGGTTCCGACCACACTTACCGGCTGAGGATTGGGGACTACCGTGTGGTTTACGATATTCATGATGACAGGTTGGTCGTTCTGGTTGTGCGGATCCGCCACCGCCGGGACGTCTACCGCTAGATCCAATAAGCGAACTGAGTCAGTGGTGGCAACGCTCATGAGCCTCCCTCTCACGTCACAATTACCTCAACAATCACGCGTGCCACACTTTGGACGTTCGGGATAAGAAAATGAAGAAAACTATCGCAATTATCGGAGCGAGCATCGTGTCGTCGGCATCCTTTGCTGGCGAGGTCACGTTTGAGTCCGTTCAGAAGGAGTTCCAAAAGAAAGCCCTCTCACTCGTTTCCCAAGACAACACCTCCGTCGCAGACCTCCAAACCAAGATCGCGAAGTTCGCGAACGAGACGTTCGGTGCCCATCCCGACCTGATGCGGAGGGAAGCGGAAAGACGATTCAATAGTCTTGTGCAGTTCCCTGCCACCAACCTGACCGCATACGTTGAACACAAGTCATGGGATCAGTTTCCGCTTCCACCTCTCGAAAGCGGATGGGGTTGGCTGATGTTTGGATGGGATCCAGAGAAACTAGCTCGTCAATCTACGGCCACGACTTGAAGGCTACATGTGGTGCCCTATACGCCGAGCAACAAAGGCGCCCACGCGACTTCGTGAACCTTGGTGCCGCAACAAGGCAGAATCGGGTCCCCGTGACTGACTGCGAGAGCCAGCCACGGGTCCCACACCACCGTGCGTACGGTTCCGCACAGACGCGGGACAAGCCCGCGTGAGAAACGGACCGAAGCCCGCTCCTGAACGCCCACATGGTTGCCTGGCTGCGCCCGCCCTGCGGGCAGCCTGTGGCTGGCTGGCTCCGCTTCGCGCCGACTCCCATCGTAACGACTCTCGGTTCCACCTCGCCGTCTGGCGTTGTCGGTGGATTGACCGTCCGTCCCGCAGTTAGGACGCTCCCATAAAGTTCAGCCCTTCGCTGGGTGAACGCGCGGCGCGGCAGCGGCATTCAGGATGCGCAGCCTGATCGGCATGGCCCGCGTCACGCGGGCAATCCTCCGGCAATTACTGAGCAGTCCCTGAGTTGGAATACATTCAGTTAGCCGCCAAGAAACACAGAAACCAAAAAATGAATACCATCAGGCATATTGCGTATATTGCGCATTTTTGCGGCCAATTAATACTGTAGGGAAAACCAAGGACTCATCAGTATGCCGTGCTCATCCGTACTCCGGCTCGTTGCTCCAACTACTATGGCCTCTGCTGACTCCTCGCCGGATCGCTCCTGCCAGATCTCCCCAGATATATTCTAACGAAATACACGCCGTGGATGGTGTCGGTTCGTTGCGCATCGCCGTTGGCACGGTCCTTCCACCGGAAGGTGTTGGGGACCACTTGCTTCACTGCTGGTATTTGGTCCGATCCGAATCAGCGGCGGTCTGTGACCGTCGCACTTGACTCCGCACCCACCGAAAATCAGCGACGGTCACAGACCGCCGCTTGCTACAAAGTAAAGATTTCCCGCAACTCTTTGGTGAGGGCGGCGGCGGCATCGGCCATGGGAATTTCCCGTCCCGCCTCGGTTTCGAGGCTGGTCATGATCACTCCGGCGAGTCCGCACGGGTGGATGGCGGCAAACGGCGGCAGGCTGTGACGGGTGATGTTGATGGCAAATCCGTGCATGCTGATCCACTTGCGAACACCCACGCCAAGCGATGCCAGCTTGCGGTTTTCCACCCACACGCCAGTGAGTCCCGCGCGTCGTCCCGCCGTCACACCGAATCCCGCACAGACGCGGATGAGCGCTTCTTCGAGCTGGCGCAGGTGCCGGTGCAGATCCCTGCCGCGGGCATTGAGGTCGAGAATCGGATAGCCAACCCATTGGCCGGGACCATGATATGTCGCCTGTCCCCCGCGGTTGGTTTCAAAAACAGGAAACGGAAGCACGCCGGCATCCCGCAGGGATGATGCATCCCGCAACCGGCCAATCGTATATACCGGCGCGTGTTCTAACAGCAGGATCGTGTCGCCACCGGTGCCCGCCAGGATCGCTTCCACGCATGCCTCCTGCAGACGCAGTCCCGCCTCGTAGGCGATGGGCTCGGGGAGTTGAAGGATTGCTAACATAGGTCAAGTTGGCATGGCGGTTGCAAACCGCCGCCACGCTCACACCAGCCGCCGGGCTAACAATTTGGCTTTGAGCGGGTCGGACGCCTGGAGGTGGGCGATGGCGATGGCCAGCGCGTCGGCGGCGTCGGGCGGCGGGGTTTCTGATAGACCAAGCAGGGCGCGCACCATGAAGGCGACCTGCGATTTATCGGCGTTGCCGTTGCCGACGACCGCCATTTTAACTTTGCGCGGCGCGTATTCGTAAACCCGCAGTCCGTGGTCGGCGGCGGCAATCAGCGCGGCCGCACGCGCCGCCCCCATGGAGATGGCCGTTAGATGGGACTGCACATAGATGATGCCTTCCACCGCCACCTCGTCGGGATGGAATTTTTGGATGACGTTGACCAGATGCGAACGGATGGCGGAAAGCGCGGCGGACTGGCTGAGTTTGGCGGGAATCGAGATCACGTCATAGCCGAGCACGCTGGGTTTGCGTGGGTCGCCCTCCAGCACCGCATAACCGGTGTTGCGAATCGCGGGGTCGATGGCGAGGACGCGCATGGGAGTTCAGACACAAGACTTGAAGACACAAGACGCAAGAGCAAGATCATATCGGCAGCTTCAACCCGGCCGCTTTTGCAAGGCGCTTTTGGTTGACATCGAATGTTAGAAAATGGGTGGCTCCGATGATGCGGGCGGCGGCCACATGGAGGATGTCGAAACCACGGTGGCCGCCGCTGAGAGTGTGGGCGGCGGATAACCGAGTGGCTTCGGCGAGGACATCCGCGAGATTGCAGACTTTTTCAATGAGTCTTCCACCAAGAATATCGGTTTCGAATTGAGAGGAGAAAAGTCCGGCATTGCCGGGGGCGATGGATTTACGGCATTCCGCGAATCGAAGGGCGTTGATCAGTTCAAAGCGATTCAGACTGGAGATGTAAATCACTTCGGAGTTCACTGCACTCCAGGCGATCGCCGGTGGCGTGTTGACGTCATTTCCGTAGAAGGAAATGAGGAAGCTGGTGTCTGCGCAAATCACCATAAACTTGCGGCATCATGGATGAGTTCCAAAGATTCTGCGGCGGTGAGCACCCGTTCACCGGTGCGATCACGGGTGAACGCCGGACTTTCGGCCCAATTCACCTTGGTCGGTTCTCCGGGATTCTCGGGAATAAGCCGGGCGACCGGCTTGCCCCGTTGCGTGATGACGATTTCCTCTCCGGCACTCACCCAACTCAGAAGGCTGGTGTAGTGATTCCGTAGGTCGCGAACGGTGGCGGTTCTCATGTGGCTACAAGCTTGTAGCACAATGCCGACGAGTCAAGTCTGGAATTCACGAACTGGTAAATCCGTTGAGTTTTTGAAACACCAGAAGGGTGCGGATTTCCGCATGGGCGCTGTAGGCCTTGATAAGGAAGTTGAATGGGAAAAAGAACAGCATCACGGGTAGGATCATGAGCTGACTGGCCGCTTCCGGTGGCATCCCCCGGGTGAGATGCATGTATACGAATAACATCACCACCGCTCCCACCAGACTGCACACGAGATAGATTGCCATAATCTTGCGACCCAGGCGCAGTTGCTTGAGCAGTTTGGCAAAGGCCTCCGGACTCTCCAGGGCTTGCTGGAATTTCTGATCGCTTTTTTCAAACATGCCGATGACAGGAATGTTAGAATTTAATCAATGTTGACGGCCGGGAAACCGGCCACATGAGGTTCATCGCCGTTTTTTACCGCCGCCGGATTTCTTGCGGCGCACCGCCTTGCCCGGCGCATCATCCAGCAGGGCGGTGTAGATATAATCAAAGTCCTCGAGTTTGCGGCGCGGGATTTTCTGTGAGATGAAGAATTCCACGCTCTTCGCGTAGTCGAGTTCGTCGGCGGTGAGGATGGTGAAGGCGTCGCCCTCGGCCTCGGCGCGGCCGGTGCGGCCGATGCGGTGGACGTAGTCCTCGGCGTTTTCCGGGACGCGGTAATTGATGACATGGGACACGCCGGAGATGTCGATGCCGCGGGCGGCGACGTCGGTGGCCACCAGAATTTCATAATCACCCGCCTTGAACCCGGCGAGGGCTTTCATGCGGTCCACCTGGTTGATGTCCGAGTGCATGGCCGCGACTTTCTGCTGGCCGGTGGATTTAATGAGATAAGTGAGTTGGTCCGCCTCCTTGCGGGTGCGGGTGAAAATCATCACCGAGTGGTAGTCGGTCTGCCTGAGGAGTTCTAACAGAATGTCGTCACGCTGGTCCATGGCCACCGGATAGAACGCATGGGTCACGGTGACCGGGATGGAGGCGCGGTCGATCTCGATCTTGACGGGATCGGTGAGACACCATTGGGCGAAGGTCTGGATCGCCGGCGGCATGGTGGCGGAAAAGAACAAGGTCTGGCGGCCTTCCCATGGGCAGAGGTTGACGATTTTCCGAACCTGCGGGAGGAAACCCATGTCGAGCATGCGGTCCACTTCGTCGAGGATGAGCACCTTGACCTCGCCGAAGCGCATGGTGCAGCGATAGAAATGATCGACGAGGCGGCCCGGCGTTGCGACCACGATGTCCGCCCCGGCTGCAAGTTGCTCGGTTTGCGCGCCGAGACCGACGCCGCCGTAGAGCAACGCGACCTTGAGACCGGTGTGCTTGCCGTATTTTTCGAACTGCCCGGCCACTTGGTGGGCGAGTTCGCGGGTAGGTTCGAGGATGAGGATTTGCGGTTTGCCGAGTTTTTCGAGCTTCGAAAGCGTGGGCAGAGCGAAGGCTGCGGTTTTGCCGGTGCCGGTTTGGGACGCGCCGATGAGGTCCTTTCCTTCGAGGATGATTGGAATCGCCTGCACCTGAATCGGTGTGGGCGTGGTGTAACCGGATTCCTCAATGGCTTCCAGAACGGCTGCGGAGAGCCCAAGTGTGTCAAATCCCATGCGGGTGCTGTCGTAGGGGCTGGCCATGTTCCGGTCAAGGTGCGAATGCGAGTCTGTGCGAGTCGGAATTTCTTTCGCCGCCCGATTCAGGCAAAAAAACGGAATCTAGCGCAGGTTGTATGAAAAAAAGCCGGGCCACATTTTCATGCGGCCCGGCTTGGATGTGATGAAAGAGAGGGGGAGAGTTTAGCGGCGACACTTGCGGCCGCAGAGGCGAAGCGGACGCGGGCACTGCCACGTGGCAGGGCCTCGCGGGCACCGGAGATGCGAACCGGTTGGATCACCGCCCCGGACTTGGTGGCGACGAGGCCGATGCCGGGTGCGGCGGTACCGAGGTCCCCGTCATGGGTGCGCTCGCCTTCGGGGAAAACCAGCACGCGGTGACCGTCCTTGAGTTTGCGGATGATGGTTTTGAGGCTGGCCATGTCCGGGCGGGTCTGGTCCACCGGAATGGCATTCCACTTGGTGTAGAGCCAGCGGGTGATTCGCGTGAACAAGGTTTTGCGGGCGAGGAAGAACATCTCATCGTTGTAGAGACAACTGATGAGCGGGGGGTCAAGATAACTCTGGTGATTCGCGGCCACCAAAACCGCCCCTTCCGTGACAAGATTTTCGCCGCCGGTTATGCGCAGACCGAACAAAGTGCGGAACGCCGCACCGAAGGGCATCCAACCTAACCAATAAATCCATTTCATGGGCGTCCTGTTGACGTCACGGTCTTGAGCAGAACCTCGAAACGGCGCAGCGCGTCCTGATAGACCGGGCCCAGCGCCAAGTCCGGCTCAAGCGAGGAGCCCGCCGCCGCCTGGCAGAAGGATGCGTGGAGGCTTGTTAGATCGTGACCGGCGGCCACCGCTGCGATCAACGCGGCACCGAGCGCGGCGGCGTTGGAAACCGCTAGACGCTCGACGGATGCCTGGAACACATCCGCGACGATTTGCGGGACCCCGTCATTTTTCGAGGCCCCGCCTGTGATGCGGATGCGCTCGGGTTTGACCTCCATCCACTGCGAGTGGAGACGCATGTTGAGAAACTGACCTTCTAACAACGCGCGGACCTGGAGTGCCGGCTCCGTGCCGGATTCAAACGCCGGCGATCCCTGCATTAGCGGCCCGTTGAAATCATGGCGCGGCGTGATTTCCGGACCGAAAAACGGCAGCATCAGATTTCCGCCCGCCGCGTGGCGTGAGGATTGCGGGGCACCGTCGAATGCGGGCCAATCGAGTCCCAACCGGTCGCGCAACGCCTCGCGGGCAAGCGATCCATTGCGGAAACAAATCAGCGACATGAAACCGCCGACCGGATTTCCAAACACATGGCCAAATCCGTTAGGATCGGTTTTCGGACCCGGCATGGCGGCGAAGAAGGTGTCGCTGGTGCCGAGGGAAATCACGATATTGCCGGGGGTGGTGGCACCCATGCCAACCAGCGAGGCGGGATTGTCACCGGTGAAAAGTGCACACCGGCAGGTGCGCGCCAAACCGAATTTTGCGACGAAATACCCGGCCACGACCCCCTGCACGGTGGTGGCCGCAGCAGGCACCGGCAGTTTATCTAACAACCCAGGGGCGGTGGCCTCCAGCAGATCCGGATCCCAGCCGCGGGTGGCCAGATTGAGCAGGTTCATGCCGGCTCCGTCGCCATAATCGACCGCCACCGATTTGCCGGCCATCACCGAGGCCATGAACGAACTCACCAGATGGATGCGGCGGGTGCGGGCATAAGCGGCGGGATCCGCCTTCAAAAACCGGCGGATTTGCGGGCCGGTGAAGCGCTCGATCGCGATGGATCCGCTGCGGCGGCACACTTCCGCAGGCCCGCCGAGGGCGGCGGTGATTTCCGCACACTCCGCACCAGTCGAGGTGTCCATCCAGATGGGCGCGGTCGGACGTGTTAGAGCGGGGGTGATTTGAGCCGCAAGACTTTGTGCGGGATCCAACGTGGCAAGGCGGGTATCGAAGGTCGCGTCGAGGTACACCGAGCCGTGTTGTTGGCCGGATCCGGCAATCAGTTGCACTTGGGACAGATCGGTGGCGGCGGCGAGACGGCTGAAAAGCAGATCCAGCGCATCCAGCCACATCGCCGGTTGGGAATGCACCTCGCCATGCAAGCCTCCGGGGATGAACCCGCTGGGAGCGCCGTATTGCGGCAGATCACTGCCAAAGTTAACCGAAATCTGACATGGGACCTCGCCCGTGGCGGGGTCAATCAATACTGCGGTGAGCGATTGGGTCGAGGAATCAATGCCGAGGAACATGCCCGAAGTTTTTCAGCTCCCGAAATTTTTCCAAGCCAAAACCGTCCAAAACCGCCCGCCCTCCAAAACCGCCAATAGCCCAAAGCCACCGACAACCACAACCTCAAGTGGCGCAACCCAGCGCAGTGCCATACCCCGTTACCCCGTGCACCACCGGGGCATCAGGATGTCGCGGGTGTCGGGGCTTGCGTTGTCGGGACCCGAGCACCATGTTCGGCACGGATCCTGTTTTTCACGCCGGGGTTCAGGCTCCATCTGGTGCATGCTTCTTCTCCTTGACCGAATCCATGATGTTATGAAGAGTCCTTGTTCGTATAACCGCATGCTTTGCCTGTTGTGTCCCGCCGTCGTGTGTGTGGTGCTCTTCCTGTGGTCGGTCCCGTCCCTGCTGATCGCCAAAAAAGTCATGGCGCTGCTGGTTCTGCCGCCGGGTTTGTTATGGTTAGGGCTGATGGCATTGACGGGTTGGCCCGGCCTGAAAATCTGGGGCCGTAGTCTCGCCATGCTCATACTGGTCGTTTACACGCTCACCGGCAACGCCTGGCTTGGCGGCTGGTTGCTAGACCGGCTGGAGTCTCCCTATATCTCAATGTCGCAACCGGCCGGGCGGTTCGATGTGATCTGCGTGCTGGGCGGAGGGTCCTCGGCGCGACCCGATGGCGGGCCACAGCTCGGCCCGGCGGGCGACCGCCTGATCGTGCCTGCGAGAATGTTTCTCGCTGGCAAGGCCGGACATCTGGTGGCCAGCGGTCTGAATGTCACCGACAGCGGCGGTACCCGGTCGCTGGCGGATGACACGGCCGCCCTGTGGCGCGATCTCGGCATTCAGGATAAGTCGATCACCCGCCTGACCACGCCGCGCACCACCAAGGAGGAAATCCGCGCCTACAAGGAACTTATTGCGGCACGCACATGGCACAAGGTGGGCGTGTGTTCGTCCGCCTGGCACCTGCGGCGGGTCGAGCGGATCTGCCGCAGCGAGGGCATTCACCTGACTCCGGTGCCTGCGGATTTTCTATCAGCCAAGGTGCCGTGGAACCCGCTGTATGCCGTGCCCCAGGCCCGGGGATTTCAGAACGTGCAGAAGGCGCTGTGGGAGTATCTCGGCGCCGCAACCGGCGGCAATTGAGGGGGCGAGGGCCAGGGACTGGAAAGCAAAGGGTTTGTGCGCTCTCCCTCCTGCTCTTCACCAGCACCTGGTCCATTTCCTGGCGTTTGGCGTATTGGCGGGTGGCGGCGTTGATGAGGTCCTCGCAGGCGGCGCGGTCAATGGCACCGGCTAACAAAGAGCGGATCTCGCGGATGCCAATGGCTTTTTCGCAGTTGGCGGAAGCGTTTGTTAGAGCGGCGACTTCGTCGATGGCACCGCCGTCGAGCATGGTGCGGGTGCGGGTGGCAATGCGGGCGTGGAGGTCAGGACGGTGGCGCCGGATAACGATCCCGCGCAGGCTGGCGGAGATTTCCCGGGTGCGGGTTTCCCATTGGTCGCGCAGGGCTGAGGCATGCTGGCCCGTTAGCAGACAGATTTCCAGCGCCCGCGAAACAAAGCGCCGGTTTTGTAAAGCCGTGCGGGCGGCTTCCAGCGGATCCAGCATCATGAGTTCCGCCACTAGATCCGCGAGGGGACGCGCGTCGAGTGCGGCACGCAGCGCGCTATCGCCGGCGGGCAGCGGTGCCGGGCCGTGGGTGAGGAATTTCAGATAGAGACCGGATCCGCCGGCGACTATCGGGGTTTTCCCGCGGCTTTGGATCTCTTCTATCACCGGCATGGCCAGCCGCATATAACTGCCGGCGTCGGTCGCTTCGGCGGGATCCAACACCCCGTAGAGATGGTGCGGGACGCGGGCGCGCTCATCTAACGACGGCGCGGCACTGACAATTTCCAGG
>JAPLUJ010000313.1:0-7004 GCA_026397695.1 Verrucomicrobiota bacterium
CGCGTCTCATAATCGAATGAAAATCTAATGGTACGGGTTGAAATCGGGGTGCTTGTGACACCCAACACCTGCACCCTAACCTCCCAATCACCCGCCCGCAAGATAAATCTCAATTATTTTTCTGACACTTTCTAAACGATTATTATCACTTGAGGGGAGGGGAGATGGCAGGCAGAATGAAGGGCATCCGCCGCACATCATGGCCAGTCCCACCTCTAACACCGTTGACGCCGCCTACGATTCGAAGGTCGAGGGCAACGTGATTGTGACGCGCGTGGATGCCGCCATCAATTGGATGCGCAAGAACTCGCTGTGGCCGATGCCAATGGGGCTTGCGTGTTGCGCGATCGAGTTGATGGCCACGGCATCGGCCAGGTATGACATATCGCGGTTTGGCATGGAGGTGATGCGCTTTTCGCCCCGCCAGGCCGATGTGTTGCTGGTATCCGGGACGGTTACCTACAAGATGGCGCTGGCGGTGAAGCGCATTTGGGACCAGATGCCGGAGCCGAAATGGTGTGTCGCGATGGGAGCTTGCGCGTCGAGCGGTGGCATGTACCGCAGTTATGCGGTGTTGCAGGGGATTGACCAGTTGATTCCGGTGGACGTTTATATTTCCGGTTGTCCGCCGCGGCCGGAAGCCTTGATCGAGGGGCTGATGCAGTTGCAGAAGAAGATCGAGGGCGAGAAATCCACGCTGGCCCAAAAGAAGGTGTTTTTTGATAGATTTTCCTGATTCAATTTTTCCCGCCATGTCATCTGCAGCCGATATGACCCAACTGTGTGAATATTTTGGCGGGAAGATTGTTGAAACCGTGGAATTCCGGGGTGAGCAGACAATGCGTGTGGAGCTCGGCGCGCTGCACGAAGTATTGGCGAAATGCCGGAACGAACTGGCTTACGCAATGGTTCTCGATATTTCCAGCGTTGATCATTTGGGTGAGGATCCGCGTTTTGAGATCGTGTATGAGATTGCCAGTGTGGACGATTCCAAGCGCCTGCGGGTGAAGGCCAAGGTGGCTGCGGACGAGATGGTGCCATCGGCCACCGATCTGTGGGCCGGCGCGGATTGGCATGAGCGCGAAGTGTGGGATATGATGGGTATACCGTTTGCCAATCATCCGAACCTGAAACGCATCCTGATGTGGGAGGGCTATCCGTTTTTCCCGTTGCGCAAGGATTTTCCGTTAGCAGGACGCCCGTCAGTAATGCCGGATGTGGCATTCACCGGGGTGGCACCGCTCGAAGGCGGGCCATTTGTCACCAGTGCCGGCGGGACCAATACGGTTGTCCGCGAACCGCGCGCCCGTGTGGTCGAGTAAGCCGGCGCGCATCCTAACAGCCAAGCTTCTCCATCATGCATGCATCCGGCGGGCCGATTTCCCATGCGACCGTGGATACGGGCCCGCTCTGGCGGTCGCCCGCGTGCTGGGGGTGGTGTGGCATCGTGTTGGGAATCCAGGCATGGGTCGCCAACGCGGGAGGAGTCGGCGCGCTCCAGGGTGTGTTTGAAGACCTCGGGCTGAGTCGCGACGGGTTTCTATCAGGAAAAATCTGGCAGCTGATCAGTCATGGTTTTTTGCATGGCGCATGGTGGCATGCGGGACTGAACGCGTTGTGGGTTCTGGTGATTGGTTCCAGGATTGAGTGGATGACCGGTAGTGTGACGATGATCCGGGTGACCTTGGCCGGCGTGGTGGGCGGCGGGTTATGTCACTTGCTGCTGGGCTCGGGGTTGTTAGTCGGATTATCGGGCGGGTGTATGGCGCTGTTATTGCTGTTGGTCACGTTATCCCCGCAGTCGCGGATGTGGCCGTTGCCGGTTTCCGGCAAAAGCCTGGGACTAGGGATCATGCTGGTGGAGTTATCCCTGGCCATGATCGATCCGGCACTGGGATTGCCCGGTTGGTCCGTGGCGGGCAGGATACTCGTCGACCACGGCGTGGGCGCATGGTTTCAAATGGGGCATGCCTGTCACTTTGGTGGCGGGCTGGCGGGCTGGCTGTATGGTCGCTGGTTGTTGCGCTCCCGCGTCACCCTCGCCCACCTCCGCCGCGACCGCGCACGGCGGGAGGTGAGTTGATATTACGGACGTTGGAATTCAACCCTGACCGAGTCCTTGGAGATCCTTGTGTTGTTTATTCTTGGAAGGACCGGATTCTTTCGGGGGATTTGGATTCCTGCCGTGAGGATTGGGGGGAGGGTTTTGGAGGTTGCCGCCGTGGTTGCCACCTTGGGGGTTGAATTGTGAGGATGAGTGTCCTTGTTTCCGGTATTGGTTAGGCGGTGGCAAGGTGTTCATTTGCCCCAATGCATTGTTCGGCGGCGGCCTGCGGTAAGTGGTGGAATACTTGTTGTTGTTTTGCGTTTGGAGGTGCGGCTGCACGCCGTGCGCGTAGGGGCCCGTGTTGTGGTCTTTGGGTTTGTAATTACCGGTGTGGGGCGGAGGATCGCTGGTATTTTTGTTATAGAGGTTTTGGTTGAGGTTTTGGTTGAGGACGCGGTTATGGGAAACCGGTGCCATGCGGACCTGTTTCGCCCACCCGTAGTTGGAATTTCGATAGGACTGTTCGCGGTTGCGGTAGTTCACGACTGTCACGTTGCGCACGATTCTGGGTGGCGGGCAGTAGCCATGGCCGGGACGCCAGCCATGCGGATGCGGTGCGCCGATGATGATGGGCGGGCGATAACCGATGGGGTAGTAACCGTAGAGGTAGGGGTCGTAATAACAGCGGCGGTGGTAATCGTAATAACTGTAGCAGTAGGGATCGTAACCCCACCGCGGATCACCGGTACTGACGAACAGCGAAGTGGAGAAATTGCTGCCGCCGTAGCCGTAGCCATCCCCGTAACCGCCTGCATAGCCGCCGTAGCCGCTCCCGTAGCCGCCGCCGTAGCCGCCGCCGTAGCCGCCGCCGTAGCCGCCGGACGCATAATAGGGGTCATAAACGCAGGAAGTGAATGCAAGCGCGGCTGCGGCTCCCACCGCGGCGGCTGCCCAATGACGAAGATTTTTCTTCATGGCTGGATGATGGCACAATTCGGGGAATTAATCGAACTGTTTTTCAGAAATTTTTTATTCGGTAATTTCTCATGGGTTGACAACATCCGGGATTCTCCGGTTTGATGGTTTTCGCAACGCATGACTAGCTCGAGCACGCCGATTCTCGTCACTGGGGGAGCTGGATACATTGGCTCCCACACCGTCCGTCTGCTGGCCCGCCAAGGGCGGCAAATCGTGGTGTTGGACAACCTTGTGTTCGGTCATGACCAAGCGATTGTCGATCCAGGCGTCGAATTGGTTGTGGGTGATGTGGGCGATCAGGCATTGGTGCGCGCGTTGTTTGCCAAGCACCGGTTTGGCGCGGTGATTCACTTTGCCGCCTACGCCTACGTCGGGGAATCCGTCACCAATCCGCTGAAGTATTATCAGAACAACACCGCGGAGCCGATCAGGCTGTTTCAGGTGATGCAGGAATTCGGCTGCAAGGTGTTCGTTTTTTCCTCCACCTGCGCCACCTATGGCGTTCCGGAAGCATTGCCGATCACCGAAATCAACGCGCAACATCCGATCAACCCGTATGGGCGCAGCAAGTTGATGGTGGAGTGGATTCTCGCCGATTGCGGTACGGCCTGGGGTTTGCGCAGTGCCTGCCTGCGCTATTTCAACGCCAGCGGCGGCGCGTCAGATGGCAAAACCGGCGAAGACCATCGTCCGGAGACCCACCTGATACCGCGGGTGATGATGGCGGTGACCGGGGAAATCGCCATGCTGGAGGTTTTCGGCACTGACTATGCGACACCGGACGGCACATGCATCCGTGATTATATCCACGTGGAAGACCTGGCGGATGCCCATGCACGGGCGCTCGATCATTTGGCAGCCGGCGGTGAATCCTTTTGCTGCAATCTTGGCACGGGTATCGGGGTTTCGGTCAAAGAGATCATTGCCGCGGTTGAGGAAGTCACCGGCAAAACCGTGCCTGTGACATACGGTCCACGCCGCGCGGGGGATCCCGACTCGCTGGTGGCCGACCCCGCGCTGGCGAAGCAGATTCTCGGTTGGGAAGCTGCGCATAAAGACGTGCGGGACATGATCCGTCCCGCATGGTTCTGGATCTCCGGACTAAATGCCGGGAGATTTCCCGCCAACATCCGATCCGCGTAGTCGCGATGTATGGACATTTTTTGCTTGCGGGTGCGGGCAAGGAGTTGCATCTTATTTCCATCACGATTTCAAATTCCATGCAATCCATCCACTTGCAGCCTTATTCCGGATATGGCGGAAGTCCGCCTTCACGTTGGTGGAGATGCTCGTTGTCATCGCCATTATTTCCGTTCTCATGACTGCCGGTACGATTGGGTTGAGCGGCATGGGAGGCAAGGGCGTATCGAGTGGCGTGGCCATCACCGAGTCGTTGTTCGACGAAGCCCGCACCACGGCGGTTAGCCGGAATATCCGGGCCTGCGTGTTGCTTGCCAAGACCCTGCCTAACAAGCCTGACCACGACCTTCGGCGTTTGGTAGTCGCCTATGAGGAAGTGGATGCCAACGGACTGCCCAAGAGCACTGCGGATCAGGCGCCGAAATGGGTTTTGTCCAGCCGCGGAGCGGTTCTGCCGGACCAGGTATATTTCAGCGAGAGATTCAGCAAGAAGGAGCATGCCGTTGGGGCGGAGGCGATCCCCGAGATTACGGATGAACGCATCAAGGATGTGAAGGCCGAGTTCAAGGGCACATATTTCATCTATGAATTCAACGACCAAGGGATCTGCAAGACGCCCGGGGCGAGTTTCATCATTGGCAACGGCTCGAGGAATACGGCTCAAGCGGCCACCGCATATCCGCCGCGTGTCATGGCTGCGGGCAAACGCGATTTCGGTGGTTTCATCATCTGGCGCAATGGGCGGACCTCCATGTTCCGCAGTCCCGAGCAAATGGGTACGGCCCTGAAATCCCTGCAATCCGGAGCCAAATTCTGAATTATGCATGACTATTATCCATCCCGGAAACGGGGTTTTACGCTGATCGAGACCCTTCTCGCCATCGGTGTCCTCACCGTATTGCTGACGGGATTCATGATGGTCTTTGGTCCGGCGGTTGCCGGCATCCGCAAGGCTCTCAACGTGGAAGAAGTCGATCGTATTGCCTCCACACTGGAGCAGGAAATGGTCACCTTGCGCAGCGGTTCGGCTGCGCCCACGCTCAAGACCGGTTTTGCCAAGGCCTTCGAGTGGATTCGGGATTCCAATACCGCGAGTCAAGCCCTGCTGGTCTATCAATACCGGGGCAGTTTGACGGGTCTCCGCGCGGATGGCACGCCGACTCCCGAGCCTGTGATCAAGGACAAAATGCCTGGCCAAGACTATGTGGTGATCACCATGGTGAGGCGCAAAAGCGATGCCCAGCTCACTGAGGATCTGGCGGCGGTTGAAGGCGGCGTTTATCTGGTGAAATGCACGCAACTGGTCTTTGCCGGCGGGCAAATGAAACCGGGTACTCCAGGTACCATCGCGGACCCGAAGGGCAAGGGCGGCAATGCGGCTTCCGCCGATGATTATCCGGATGCGGTGATTGCATTCGCGGCGGATTTTTTCGCTCTGCCGTCAAGGAAAGCCTCCTACTTCGGCGCGGATGGTGGATTCATCAAGACCTTTGCCGCACTCAAGAACAAGAAGCCGGTGTTCACCCGCAATCTGGCGGTGCGCCGCTAACAGTCTACCAGCCGACCCCATGAACACCCAGCGGATTGCTTCCTCCAAACGCGGTTTCACCCTGATGGAACTGATGGTGGCCATGGTCATCACCACCATCATCGTGACCGTGTTGGTGTCAGTCACATCCATCGCCATTGATACATGGAACCGCAGCCGTGCCGAAATCCGCGCGGCGCGTCAGGCTAAAACCATGGTGGACAGCATGGCGCGTGACTTCGAAGCGATGGTCACGCGCAGGGGCAACAAGTATGAATGGCTGTCGGCTGTATGTTCCGAAAAACTGCCGGGCGTGAAGCTGACGAGCACCAATGCCGCGGAGTTGATCTTCTTCTCGGGTGCGACGGATCGCTATGACGGCGAGATCGGCATCAACAACAAGCAAGACATGGGGGGGGATGTTTCGTGCATTGCCTATCGTCTCAACTACAAGGATCCGATCGACAAAAACGGTAACATTTTCCAAACCTTCGTGATGAACCGTCTGCTGGTCAATCCCGACAATACGTTCAAGGATATGCTAGGAAAACCCGATTTGACCGTGGCGTTCGGGAATTATACCGGCAAGCTGGATGAGGTGCGGAATTTCCTGTGCGAGAACGTTTTTCAGTTCACAGTCACCTTTCATGTGGAGGTGACCCATGTGACGGGAACGACCAGCCAAGTGGTCAATGTGCCGGTGACCATTGGCAAGACGAGTACGGAACAGGTGACCAGATCGCTGAAAATCAAGGGGACCGGGATTGAAGCGCAGGTCACCGGGAGCACCGTGACGGAGGATGAATTGAAGGCGGGACGGATATCTGCGATGGCGGTTTCCCTCACCGTTCTATCCGATTACGCGGTGGATCAACTGCGCAAGCGTCCGTTCACAGAGTCCCAGAAGTCGGAATTTCTGGCGAAGAATGCCTATCAGTATAGCAAGTTGGTGCAAATACCGAGCATGTGAGGAATGGTTAGAGCGTGCCGAAGCGGCGGTGACGGCGCTGGTATTCCCGGACCGCCTCGATCAGGTCGTTGCGGCGGAAATCCGGCCAGAATTTTTTAACGATGACGATTTCGGCATAACTGATTTGCCAGAGGAGGAAATTGGAGACGCGCATTTCGCCGGACGTGCGGATGAGCAGATCCGGATCCGGGATGGCGGCGGTTTGCAGGCGCGATGCGAAAAGCGTGGCGTCGATTGCGGCGGGAGCAAGTGTTCCCGCCGCCGCATCCGCCGCGAGTGATCGGGCGGCGGAGACGACCTCCTCACGTCCGCCGTAGGACAGACCCAGCACCAGGCTCAAG
>JAPLUJ010000313.1:7028-10316 GCA_026397695.1 Verrucomicrobiota bacterium
GTTTTTGCCGGGAGACGGTCGAGTTGGCCGATCGCTAGGAGGCGGATGTTTTGTTGGTCGAGGTCCTTGGTTTTTTCCACGAGGAAGCGATCCAGCAGGCCCATCAGTGCTTTGACTTCGGCTGCCGGGCGGTGCCAGTTTTCCGAGGAAAACGCGAAGAGTGTGAGGTAATCGACACCGAATTCGATGCAGGCATCGGCCACCTCGCGCACGGATTCCGCGCCGGCGCGGTGGCCTTCGCGGCGCGGCAGGCCGCGTTCTTTCGCCCAGCGGCCGTTGCCATCCATGATGACGGCGATGTGGCGGGGGCTATCAGGATAGGCGGGCATGGTGGTTGAAGTACGGAAATGGGACATATAGGACATATAGGACTTATAGGTCCTATATGTCTTAATCGTCCTATGGCACGACGAGTGTTTGTTTGCGGTCTGGCCCCACGCCGACAAACGCGACGGGCACACCGCAGAGCTGGCCCAGGCGGTTCAGATAGGATTTGGTGCGTTCCGGGAGTTGTTGGTAGGATGTGACGCTGGTGGTGTCGCACTGCCAGCCGGGCAATGTTTCGTAAACGGGCACGGCGCGGGCCCACGCCGAGCGGTCGGCGGGTGGCAGCGTGTGGATTTCGTCACCGACGTCATAGGCGGTGCAGATTTGCAGGGTTTCGTAGGCATCGAGGCCATCCACATTGGTGACGGCGAGACCGGTGACCCCATTGACCATGCAAGCGAAGCGCAACAACACGGTGTCCAGCCAACCGCAGCCACGCGGGCGGCCGGTGGTGGCACCGAATTCCCGACCAAGGCCGTGCAGGAAATCCGAGAGTCCTTGATCGCCGGTGGGGAAGGGGCCGGAGCCGACCCGCGTGGTGTAGGCCTTGCACACGCCGATCACCGCATCGATGGCGGTGGGCGGCAGGCCGGAACCGGTGCAGGAACCGCCGGCTGTTGTGTTAGATGAGGTGACGAACGGATAGGTGCCGAAATCGATATCGAGCAAGGTTCCTTGGGCACCTTCAAACAGGAGGCTTTTCCCGGATTTCCACGCGGCATGCAGGATGGGAATGGTGTTGGTGATGTGCGGACGAAGTCTTTCGAATGCGGTGAGAACCTCGTCGATCACCTGTCCGGCGTCGAATATTGTTAGATCGTGCAGGGCCAGCACTGCGTTGGCCTCGGCCACGCGGCGGGTGATTTGCGCGGTGGCGAACTCACGGTCCATGAGATCCGCCATGCGCAGGCCGCAGCGGTTGATTTTATCGGCGTAGGCGGGGCCGATACCGCGTTTGGTGGTGCCTATTTTCTGGTCGCCGAGGGCGGCTTCGCGGGCGGCGTCGAGTTCCTTGTGGCAGGGCAGCACGACATGGGCGCGGTCGGAAATCAGCAGCTTGTTAGGGGTGATGGCGATGCCTTTGGTTTCTATCCGTTCGATTTCCTGGACCAGGCCGGCCGGGTCGATCACCACGCCGTTGCCGATGACATTGGTTTTCGCATTCCAGAGGATGCCCGAGGGCAGGAGGTGCAACACGTATTTGTCGTTACCGGTGATCACGGTGTGACCGGCGTTATTGCCACCTTGGGCGCGAATAATGACATCCGCGGATTCGGTGAGGTAATCAACGATTTTGCCTTTGCCTTCGTCCCCCCACTGGAGACCGGTGATGATGATGTTCATAATAATTGATGCGTGTTCATTGGCGTTTCAAAACCTGGTTTTTTCAATCATGGCCGCGAATTCCGCGAACAAGTAGCACGCGTCGTTAGGGCCGGGGGCGGCTTCCGGGTGGTATTGCACGCTGCACACCGGCAGCTCGCGGTGGCAGATGCCTTCGACGGTGCCATCGTTGAGATTGATGTGGGTGATGTCGATCTCCGGCGGCAGTGAGTCGGGATCGACCGCGAAGCCGTGGTTTTGCGAGGTGATGGCGATGCGGCCGGTACGCAGGTCTTTGACCGGTTGATTGCCGCCGCGGTGGCCGAACTTCAACTTGAAGGTGGTGCCGCCGAAGGCATGGGCGAGCAGTTGGTTGCCGAGGCAAATTCCGAAGATCGGTTTTTTGCCGATGAGTTGGCGGAGTTCCCGGTGGATGTAGTCGAGCGCGGCGGGGTCGCCTGGTCCGTTAGAAAGGAAAATGCCGTCCGGATTGTGTGCGAGCACAGCGGTTGCGGGGGTGGTGGCGGACACCACATTCACCTCGAATCCCGCTTGGCGCAGGCGGCGCAGGATATTGAACTTGATGCCGAAATCGTAGGCGACGATGCGGTGGCGCACTGGCGGAAGATCGTCGTAAGGTCCGGTGTGTCCGGTTGACGGGTTGGGCAGCACCCAACGGCGGGATTCATCATTCCAAGAGTAGTCTGTGTGGGTGGAGACTTCCTTCACATAGTCCATGCCCGCCATGGAGGGGGAGGCATTGGCGGCGGCGATGGCGGCATCGCGGGTGAGTTGTGTGCTCACACAGGCACGCATGGCGCCCCGCGAGCGGAGGTGTTTGGTGAGTGCCCGGGTGTCGATTCCCTCGATGCCGGGGATGCCGTGGGCGGCGAGGTAAGTGGCGAGCGGTTGGCTGGCGCGCCAGTTAGATGGGACGGCGCACAGTTCGCCGATGACCAAGGCGCGGATATGCGGGCCGTTGGATTCGGCGTCTTGCGGGTTGATGCCATAGTTGCCGATTTGCGGATAGGTCATGGCAACGATCTGGCCGCGATAAGACGGATCGGTGATGACTTCCTGATAGCCGGTCATCGAAGTGTTGAAGCAGATTTCACCGGTGGTGGTGCTGGTGGTTCCGAAGGAGGAACCTTCAAAACAGCGTCCGTCTTCAAGGGCAAGAATGGCATTCATCGGCACAGCGGCGCGAAACTAGGCAGTCGCGCCGTGCGATGCAAGAGATTGCTTATTCGGGTGAGCGAGTATCGATCACAATTGTGACGGGACCATCATTCACCAGGGGCACTTGCATGAAGGCACCGAAGATTCCCCGGGCGGTCGGGCGGCCGGTTGCGGTTTCCATCGCGCGGCAGAACTCCGCGTAGAGCGGTTCCGAAACCACGGGTATGGCCGCACGAATGAAGGACGGGCGGTTGCCTTGTTTGGTGGAGGCGTGGAGGGTGAATTGGCTCACCACCAGCACCCCGCCACCAGCTTCGGCCACTGACAGGTTCATTTTTCCATCCGCGTCGGGGAAAATCCGCATTTTCGCGGTTTTGGCGGCCAGCCATTGCACATCTGCGGAAGTGTCGCCCTGCGCCACGCCTAACAGCACCAGCAAGCCCGCGCCGATGCGCGAAA
>JAPLUJ010000461.1 GCA_026397695.1 Verrucomicrobiota bacterium
CCGCAAGGAACAAATCAGCGTGCGCATCAACGATGGCCCGGGAAACTAACAAAACCACATGGCTCTCAAAAATCCGAGAAATTGGAGGAACTGAACTTGCTCTCCCCTTCGTCGCATTCGAGGTCGTTTAGTGAGGTCTGAACCTATGGCTGGCTATCCATGCTTCGCTCCTGTCCATCAGGCCGTGGAGAGAAAATGTGGACTCGCTTGCCGGGCTCACAACTCAGCGTTTGACCTCGGAAACGCCGTAGTGTCGAGCAAGCCGGATTCCCTGAAATGGTAGGGCTTGGCGGCCTCGCCGCGCCGTGACTGGCCTTGCGGCCTGAAAGGACACGGAGGAAGCGAATGGCTAAGCGCATGGATTTTAGCGAATCAAGCTCCCTCCATTCGCACCGCCATCCGGCGGACAAGTGGGACGGCCGAGGCCGACCGTCCCTACCTTTGAGGGAATTGAACTTGCTCGGCCATTCGACCCAAACGAGGTGGTTTGCTGAGTTCTGGGGCTTTGCTTGCGCCTCCCATGGTCGGGCGGACACGAATGTCCGCCCTCCTTGAATCTATCAGAACCTGAAGGTGGATGATAGATTGACGGTGTTCTGATTGTCAGAATCAGAGCGGAACTCGCTGCGGTAGCCGAGCGCCACGCTGATGGCATCGTTGATTTTGTATTTAACTCCCAGACCGATGAACCACAAGTCATTGGACAAGCCGTCCGCTTCGGCCTGCAGCGGGCGGTTGCCCGTGGCAAAGCGGGCGGTGATGGCTTGCGGGTTTTTACCGAGTCCGGTACTTGCGCCGAGCTGGCCCCACAGGGTGAGGTCATGGGTGATGGCGGCCTCGGCCAGAATGGCGAATTCAGCCAGCGCCGAATCATAGTGGTTCCGGTCCACTGCCAGCGCGATTGGGGAACCCGGAGTCATGCCGGTGGTTTCGGTGAACGAGTCCGTCGAGCCGATGCCACAACGCAGGTTGGCCGACGGCATCAACCTGAAGCGGTCATTGTGATAAATCATGCCTTCCACACCCATGAAGAGTTCCAACGCATCATTGTCCACGTCATCAAATCGCACCAGACCCGGGGTCCAGCCCGCGCCGGTTGCGGAAGCACTGCCCCTGGTGCCATCAAATGTATAACTGCCATAGGAAATACCGGCGGTGAATCGAGTATGGGTTTTCTCATCTAGCAGGATTTCTCCCAGAACCCCGAGCGACCAACCGGAGCCATCGGCGTAAATCAAGGGACCGTTCACCTTGCCATCATCGTCGGCGAAATACGCGGCCAACCGGACGCGATCGGCCACCGTGGTCCGGGCTCCAACCATGATGCCGAACCCGCTGAGATCATAGTCGGCCTGGTTATGGGAGTTATCTGTTTCCACATCGAAATAATCGGTGGCGGCGAAAAGCTCCCATGGTTGGCCGGTGGGTTTGACAAGGCCTGCGTCCTTGCATCCTCCCTTGCTGTCGGACTTGCGGTCGGGTGTGCGGATGATCGCCAGCGCCGGTGCTGATAGAGCCGTGCGTTGATGGGTGCGGGTGGCTTGGATCGCATAGTCCGCAAGGCCGGCATATACTTCCGGTGACAGGCGGTTGAGGAGATACGCATTCAGACCTGTGGGCGAGAAACTGGCTGTCAGCGCCCATAACAGATCCGGGCTACTGACATTCGCGATGCCAGTGGTGATGTGATAACTCGGGCTGCCGCCAGGGGTATGGGTGATATTGGTGATACCCGGATCGATCACGTCGTCGTAAAGCGCGACCCAGGTGGAGGTTTGGTTCGCAGTGGAACCAAACAACTTGTTACCGGTGCCCGTTGGATCGGGGATCCTAGTGACGTCGCCATTGCCCGGATTGAACCATACCGCGCCGTCGAGGTTCTCGTAAAACGTGGTGAAATTTCCCACATAGGAGCCGGCATCCACCACATTGATCGGCACGAACGGCGCGATATCCGCGGTGCCAACCTGGTTGAGTTCCAGCGTGCCGTCAAAACCGGCGGTACCGGAAACACCTAACACATCATGGTTGGCAGCCGCAATGTCGAGTTTGAGGATGCCGCCCGGGGAGTTGGTGAAATCGCCGTTTACTTGCAGCGTGCCGAATCCGCCCGTTCCGCCCGGTGCGATGGTGGTGGGATTGATCAGGTTCCTGCAACATTCCGAATCCACCGGGCCCGCCCGGTGCGATAGTGGTGGGATTGATCAGGTTCCCCTGCCATGTGCCTGCCCCCGTGCCCGAGGTGGTGAGCAGCGCGTAATGCTGGGTGCCACCAGCGATCAGGGTGGCACCGCCGGCGATGTCCAGATGAGTGGTGGCGATGCCGAGGGTGCCGGTGTTTGTCAGCGTGCCGGTCTGCACGTTGACCGCCAGCGCGTCGGCGGTGCCGGTGATACCCACCGCGCCGTTGCTGTTGAGCGTGCCAAGGCCGAGATGACCGGTGACGCTGGTGCCGTCATTCAGGTTGTAGGTCGTGGCAGTGAGGACGCCCGTGCCGGCGATGTTTCCGTTAGAGTCGAGCGTGCCGATGGTGTCGGCCCCTGATAGGCTCAGGGTCGCCCCGCCGGAAAGAGTCACCACCGCGGCGTCCGCCAGATTGTTACCGCCGAGGGTCAGCGTGCCGGTCTGCACCTTGACCGCCAGCGCGTCGGCGGTGCCGGTGATACCCACCGCGCCGTTGCTGTTGAGCGTGCCAAGGCCGAGATGGCCGGTGACGCTGGTGCCGTCGTTCAGGTTGTAGGTCGTGGCGGTGAGGAGGCGCGCGCCAGGGATGATTCCGTTAGGGATATAGGTCGCGATCGTGTCGGAGGCATTCATCGTCAGCATGCCCGCGTTGGTTAGCACGGTGCTTGGGGCAAGGCCGCCGGCTTGATCGAGCAATCCCGCGCCCGAGGCGATGTCCACCGTGGCGCTGGTCAGGCTGCCGCCCAGGGTGAGCGTGCCCGGCTGCCGCCCAGGGTGAGCGTGCCCTCCATGACCGAGGTGGTTCCCGTATAAGTATTGGTATCCGAGGTATTGGACAGCAGGAGGTTGCCGGGGCCTGATTTGATCAAGCCGTTAGTGCCGTCCAGAATCGACTCGATCGTCAAGCTGCCGGATATAACCTTGATGAAGGGATTGTTTGACATGCTGTCAGGTACCAGCGTAATGGTGCCGGCGTTGATGGAATAGTTCACGCCATTTTGGATGATTCCAGCGGCCTGCACCGTGTCGACCACCGTGACGCTGCCGCCGGTGACATCCTTGAAAACCGCCACATCCTCGCTGGGATCGGACCAGGCAGTGTTGCCGGCTGCACCGGCGACGAGGTTCCAATTTTTGTTGGCAGGACCGACGCTCCAAATGTCCGAGCCGCCAGTGCCATTGAAGTTCCAATACTGGTCGGTGGTGGCATAGGCGGTGCCTGGAAAATCAACGGCGGAAAAGCTGGCAGTGATGACCAGCAGCGGCAGGGTGCGGAGGGAGACTTTCATGGCTAAACAGGATGATGAAACTTACAGGGCTCAGATTGGCATGGATATTCCATTTGGCCCAACCAAGGTCAATGCCAATCTCAGCCGATGGCGGATTGATTTCCGCTGCCTCGGATCACCCGATAGTCTGTGAGTTGCGTGTGAGGTTCAATGGAGCGTGTTTGTGAGACCGACGCATTGCCCGGGCGACAGGAATGTCGCCGCTCCTTATTTAGCGCGATATTTCGCGTTGCCACTGCGGGTGGCGCGGTGCCAGAGTCACGCCCGATGCCGCTCATCCGCCACTGCCGGTTCACCGCGATCGATTTCGAATCGGCGGGCGCGGCACGCGGCATGAACGACAGGCCGGTGCAAGTGGGCCTCGCCACATGGTCGGTGGAAACCGGCCATGCCGATCCATTCGTTTCCTATCTGTTCACCGACCAACCGGTGCAATGGTCGGCGCGCAAAATCCACGGCATCGGACCCGCGCACCTCGCGGATGCCCCTTCCCTGCTCACCCTGTGGCCCGAACTGAAACGCCGCCTAGCAGGTGCGGTGGTGGTGGCCCACGGCAAGGGTACCGAAAAACGCTTCCTGCGCGCG
>JAPLUJ010000679.1:0-15388 GCA_026397695.1 Verrucomicrobiota bacterium
CTAACGATGCCACGGCGGGGCAAGGAAGCCGGTGGCTTCCTCGAAGGTCGCCTTGCGCCGGAAGTCCGCCGGATCATAGGCCGGTAGCGCCGGATCCGGGTTGATCCATTGCGGGTGCTGGCGGCCGAAGTAACTGCCGTAGAATTGGTAGTTGCTGTCCACCCAGCGGCTCACGACCATCAACTGCATTTTTGTCAGCATCTTGCAATGGTTGTCCTTGGCGTTCATCGGATGCGCGGGGTCCGTTAGAACAGCCATCAGCTTGCTCGCGGGACAACCCAAGGTTCCGGGCGGCAGATAGGCGCCGTTGTAATTGCCCTGGTCGCCCTTGCGAAAGGAAGTGAACTCGGAAATGAGCGGGCCGGCCAGTTCCTTGGAGGCGAGTTCTTCATAGGAGGTGTTGTAGAACCCGGTGATTTCCCCGGCCAGCCTGAGCCCGCCGACGGGATCCTTCGGCCCGTGGCACGACACGCATTTGGCGTCGAGAATCGGCTGGCTGTCGGTCCACATTTAGCATCAAGGATCGGCTGGATGTCGGTCGGGTAATGGATGACCTGCCCGGCGTTGCCGTCACCGCCCCCGGCTTTAAGATCGCACGGTTGCGGCTGGGGTGTGCTCGGCGGACGGTTCAACGCCAGCGGGCTAACAGCAGCACGCTCGGCTCCGGCCCTGCCGGACTGCGCGTGGCAGCCCGTGCATGAACGCACTTCGCCGGGTGAGTAATTCACATAAGTTCGCTCGCGCTGGATTTCCCTGAAGTTTTCATCCAGTGCCTGATAGAAAATGTTGCGTCCGGCGGGGACTACGAAGTGTGCGGATCCGTCTTTTTCAACCGGCACGACTCCCCATTGCACACGCGGCCACAGGCTTGCCTTCCATGAGGAACTGCTCACCGACGGCGACCAGCGCCGACCCGTGGACCAGTAACGCGGCACGGCCTCGTTGATGCGCAACCATTTGACCTGTCCCGGCGCCACCCCTTCCATGCCACGGGTGACATCCGCCAGAATGCACAACGCCTGGTTTTTCACCGCATATTTTTTGTCTAACGAATTTGGCACGAGCGGTGGCACCGGCTTGGCGACCAGCGGCAACGGGTGCCAGCACGAGAGATTGGGATCGGCATGGACCGGGCGGTGGAGGCCTTTGGTATCGATTAGATATATGGCATAGGCGTTGGCAACATCCTTGTAATGATCCGCAGCATTGACCTTGTAGGAAACCAGGAATTGCCGCTCGTGGACGGGATACGGATGGGTATAAAGGTGCCCCTGCCGGCCGTTGCGGTCATCCACGCGCTTGCCGTCCTCCTGCAAAAACCGCCACCCCGGTTCCGACCGGCGCTGAATGAACACCTGCGGCGTGATGTTGACGACGGGATACCGGCCATCCCCCTGGATATAACCATTTTCATCCGGGTCCGGAGCGCGCTCTCTAACACCCATGCCGTAGTCAACTAACAGAATGGAGCCGAAGCACCCGCCCTGCGGAAAATGGCAGGTGCCCACGCAGACGAATTTGCGCTCGTTGCCGGGCAGCGGCTGGGGATACATATAGATGGTCGTGTCATCGTCGGCCATGCCGTAAAGTTCCTGCGGTCTGGAGCCGTCGGGATTCATGGCCCAGACGGTTTTGGCGACACGCGCCCCGCGGTCGACATACTCCCAACGGTGATACATGACCCGGCCGTCATGAAGGATCACCGGGCAGAATTCGCTAACAAGACTGCGCGTCAGTTGCTCGACGTTAGAGCCGTCGGCATGCATCCGGTGGAGCACGGGAGCCACCAGTGCGGACGAACCGCCACACAACACCGTGTGCTCGCAGCGGGTCGAGGAAAAAATGATCTTCCCGTCCGGAAGATAACAAGGATGGATGTCGTCCGTGTGCCAGCCGCCAGCCCACCGTGCCGCCTTTTCCGCCTCGTCCTTGGGCGGAAATGATACTTGGCGCAGGCCCGTACCGTCGATGCCCACTTCCCAGATGCGGAATCCAGAGCCGGGATCCTGGCGGAAATCGAAGATGACCTTTTTGGCGTCGAACGACAGGCTGGGCTTGCCGATGAAGCCCTTGCCGCCGGGCATCTTGGCGGCCGTGATGACGGCCCGTTCCATGCGCGTGCGGAGGTTGTAGATATAGATGCCGTTATCCGGCAGGAAACGGTCGGGACTGGTGCCGTTGTTGATGTCGGTATAGTAGTGGTCCGAGGAATAGGGTTTGCGCTTGACGAAAACGATCTCCTCAAAACCCATTTCCTGCGGGCTAACAGGAGTTTCGGCGGACACCGGCGCGCCTGCAGGAACCGCGGACGCCTTGCCTGCGGGGGTGCCCGGCTGCGCCTCGACCGCCGCAATGGCCGGACATGCTAACAGCGCCAAGGCACAGGCTGTCCGGAGCAGACCGGCCGCAGCGGGCAGACGGGATGAAGGTTCGCAGGTCGTGCGGTGCGGTTTGACGATGACGCTCATGGCGATGCGGGGTTGGTTGTTAGTTCGGCCACACGCGCGCGGAGGCGGCGGTTACTTCCGGGGCGGGTACTGTGCGTTCCGCTCCCCAGCGCGGGTTGTCACTCATTTCCCGGGTGACCATGCCGTAAAAGACCCCTTTGGAAAGTGGTGAAGTGTTCAATTCGATGTCGCCTATCAGACGCACCGTTCCTGATAGATCGCCGCGGATGTTGTTCATCACCGCCGCGATGTCCGCCTTGCCGTGGATTTTGGTATTGTTATCCTCGACGAGTGTCAGCGCGCCGACGCGCGCATCTTCATTGATAGTGCCGCCATAGATGGCGGCCTCCTCCTCGATCCGGGCATTGCCGCCAATGATCCCGTTGCCGCTCACCAAGGCGTGGCCGCGCACGATGGCGTTGTCGCTGATTTTGGCATTGCCGGAAATCACGGCCTGGCCGTCGATCCGCGCTTTGCCTAACACCTGCGCGCTTTCCAGCACCATGGCGGCGGGTCCGACATAAGCGGACGCCTCGACATGCGCGGTGGCGTCCACCCAGCCTCCTCCGTTAGAATGCGGCGCGCCCTTGCGCCCGTTGGTTTTCGCGGTCTTTTCGAGCGCGGTGGGATCGCTGCCAAATGGATGGCCGCCGCGGATCGCCACCATCCATGGAAACCGATAGATGGTATAATACATCTGGTCCCAGAAAATCCGTTGGTATTCCGCGGGCGTGGCGACCACCACCAGCCAGAGTTGTTTTTCGTTTTCGCGCAGCGGGAAAACGACTTGGGAGGCGGCGCCGCGTTGGAGCGCGCTGTAGCGGGGGGTTCCCTTGTCATCGACGGCGACGAGTCCCCAGCGCCAGTCCGAGCAGGGTTTTGGCACACTCTTGGGTTCGTTATCAAACTTCTGGTCGAACTTGTTGACTGCGGATTCCTGCTGGACGATCCCGCGGAACTGGACGGCCACGCTGCGCGTGGGTCCGGTGCCGTCGGGTTCGATGCGCACGAGGTTGTAGCCGAAGCGTTGCGGGGCGCGGTAGTTAGGGATGGCATATCTGCCTTGTTTCACATCGACCGGCTCGAGGATGGCGGTGCGGTTGCGGCGGATCCGGGATCGGTCGTCGTAACTGCCGTAGCTCTTGCGCAATACCGCGCCGTTTTTGTAATCCCAGGTAACATTGTGCATTGCCCAGAGACCGAACTGGTCGTTCAGGTCGCTGGCTTTCCAGCCTTTGTTGCGGGTGAGCACCACCAGCGGATCTTCCATGGCGGTGTCGGGCTTGCCGGGTTTGGTGGCCTTGACCCAAATGTCATTGATCGCCGGGTAGCCGAAGGTGTCTTTTATATATTCCCAGAACTGCCAGTTGCCGTAGCGGTTACGGGTGGATCCATAGTATAAGTGCGGGGCGTTGACCAGTTGGTCGGAACATCCTACTTGCTCGGGATACATCTGGTGGGTCATCCACTCGGCATTGGATTCCCACGACCAACCGACAAACGGCGAATCGCGCAGACCCATCGTGGAAAACTGCAGACTGTGGGCGAACTCGTGCGCCAAGGCGTGCTTGTCCTTGAATGCGTTGAAGTGGAGCCACATGGCGGGGTCGTTTTTGCCGGTGCCGCTGCCGCTGGCCCAGCCCTTGTTGCTGAGGTTCACGCTGACTTTATATTTCACCGCTTGTTTGTCATACGGCTTCGGGAACGCGACCGGGCCGAGATAAAAATCACGGATGCCTTCGAGTGTTGCCAATCCCTTGCGGAGTTCATCATCGCTCAAGGTCACACCGTCGTTGTCATTCCAGCGCGCGACAAAATGCGCGGATTCAAACAGATGCTTCGTTTTTTCAGGTTCAAGCACCTTGTAGGCCTCCTCCGTGGCGGCCTGGCATGGCATGCAGGCGAGCACCATGGCCACTGCGGCGCCGGATGCCAGAACATGCCTTGCGTGTTTCCCGCGCCGGGGGAAACCCATGCGCGGGTCCTGGATCGTGGGGTTTGTTCCTGAAAATGTGGGGATCATGGTGGGTTTAATACACTGAATAGGACGCACTCTTTCAAGGGCGTCCTCAGCCCTCGGCCAGCGACCGGCGGAGGGCTTCGGCGATGAAGGCCTTTTGTTCGTCTGGAATGGGTGAGCCGAAGTTCAAAGTGTTGCCTTGGCATTCCACTTGGATCAACTGCTGCGGAACGTTGTTCTTCTGCCATTTGGCGGACTGGATGCTGACGCGCGCACTGCGGTCACAGGTCAGCCTGCGGGTCCAACTGATAGGACCTATCTCCAATGCCACCGCGAGCACGCCCTGCGAGTAACCGATTCTCCAACGCCCGAACAGCATGAACAAAATGGCGGCAACCAAAACCACCGTGCCTAGCAGAAACGGCAGGCCGAAGAGGCTGCGGAACAAATCGAAGTGGCCTTCCTTGAGCTGCGATCCGTAGAGGCCGAACATCGAGCCGCCCGACCAGACCGCAGTGAACGGAATGAGGAATAACACGGCGGGCGAGGTTTTTCGATAGATGATCGACCTGCCGCGGATCGGGCTGTCCTCGATGCGCACCCCTTTGGGCGGGCGTTGCAAATCCACGTCTGCCGAGCCGGGGATCGGCGCGATGTCGGAGAACGCCATGGTTTTCCCGCAGGCCCGGCACAGCGCGAGGTCCGCGGCCACGTTGACGTCGGCCAGGGAAATCTGTGCTTTGCAAAAACCGCAGTGATAGGATTCGGGCATGGGGCTCATAGGGATGGGTCAGTGCGGTGTCTGGCCCCGGGTTATCGGCTGATCTGCTTGGGAACGGCTGTCGGCACGGCGCGGGCCTCTGCCATGCGCAGGGCTTGAATGGTGATGGCCATTTTCTCAAACGCCGTTAGAAAAAGGATAGCCGCAGCCGGATCTTTCGCCTTCCGGGCCATGGCCTGACAGGTCAGCCGGGCGCGCTCGAAAAATTCGACTCCCGATTCTCCCACCTTCCGGTCGAGTTGATGGTTGCCGCCATCGTCGGTCCAGTCCGAGATGAGATTCAAGCGGGTGAAATCCCCCTGTTCGTCGAGGTCGATGGAACAGTCGATACATTGATTGGCTAGTTGCTTGGGATCGGCTGGTCCAATCATCCATTCCACCGTCCGTGGTTCGTCGTATGGATTCACGACCGGTCGGCTGACGCATACTTTCGAGCCACCGATCTCTAGCATGGCTAGCGGCTGCTTCCGATACGCATCCGGATCAAAATTGGCGGGAAACGGAATGTTGAATTGGATGTTCCGCGAATCGTTAGGGGATCCGGCACAATCTTTTCTGGCCCACGATTCGTGGGAACATCCCGGACAACTTCTTTTTCCGCGCGGAGGTCCAGCGGCAGGATCAAGACGAGCATGGACAGTAGAATTTTCATGACGCGATTGCGAGTCCTTGGTGGCGGAGGATCTCGAGGGCGGCGGCGACGCCGGATTCGATCGAGAGGTTCGAGTTGTCGAGGATGGCGGCACCTTCGGCGACAACGAGCGGGGCGGCCGATCGATGGCTATCGGCGGCATCGCGTTGGGCGATGGAATCCACCTCGCCCATGTCCACGCGGCGGGCGGCACGCACGGATTCGGCAGCATCCACGTAGATTTTGTAGGGGGTGTTAGGAAACACCACGGAGCCGATGTCGCGGCCTTCCATGACGATGCTGGCGTGCTGGAGATAGCCGCGTTGGAGATCGATGAGTTGCATGCGGACTTCCGGGATGGCGGCGATGATCGAGACGTTGGCATTGATGGCCGGGGCGCGGAGTTCATCACCGGGGTCCGTGCCGTCGATGGTGATGGTGGACATGATGCCGTCGTGGCCACAGTGGATGTGGATACGGTCTAACATGGAGATGACTGCGGCGGTGTCACGGGGATCGATGTGTTCCCGGAGGACTTTCCAAGTGACGGCACGATACATGGCGCCGGAGTTGACCATGATGAGGCCGAGGTGTTGGGCGAGTTTGCGGGCGAGTGTGCTTTTGCCGGAGGCGGCGGGACCATCGATGGCAATGGCGAAGTGCGGAGCGCCATGTCGCGCTGCGGGGGGTGAGTGGTCATTGGTCATTGGTCATTGGTCATGGGTCAAGGGTCATTGGTCAAGGCCGAAGGGTGAAATCGGAGTTGGATCGTTGCTGGAGGATGGCATCGAGGTGGCGGGCGAAGCCGGGATAGGAAGTGTTCACGCAAGCGGTGTTGCGGATGATGGTTTCCCCGGTGGCGAACAGGCCGGCGATGGCAAAGGCCATGGCGATGCGGTGGTCGCCGAAGCTATCTATTTGCGTGCCATGCAAGGGGTGGCCACCGTGGATTTCCATGCCGTCGTCGAACTCCTCGACCACGGCACCCATGGCGCGGAGGTTGTTGACCACGGTGCTGATGCGATCGGTTTCCTTGACGCGCAGTTCGCGAGCGTTGCGGATGACGGTGCGGCCATCGGCGAGGGCGGCGGCGACGGCGATAACGGGGATTTCATCGATGAGATTGGGCACCTCGCTTGCAAGGATGGTGGTGCCTTTGAGGGGCGCGCCGTGGATTTCGATGTTGCCGATGGGTTCGCCCTGCGCGTGATGGACGACGTCTAACATCCGGGCACCCATGCGGCTGAGCACCTTGAGGATGGCGGTGCGGGTGGGGTTGAGGCCGACGTCCGTTAGAAGCAGCCGGGCACCGGGCAGGGCGGCGGCGGCCACCAGCCAGAAGGCGGCGCTGGAGATATCTCCGGGCACGGTGAAATCGCAAGCTGCGGGGATTTGTCCGCCATCGATCGAGATGGCATTTCCCAGTTGGCGGGTGGTGACGTGGAACGCGGCGAGCATGCGCTCGGTGTGATCACGCGTGGCGGCGGGTTGGATGACCGTGGTGGTGCCATCGGCAAAAAGTCCGGCGAGCAGGATGGCGCTTTTCACCTGGGCGCTGGCGACCGGCATTTCATAGGTGATCGGCCTGAGCTTGGCGGGTTGGATCACTAACGGTGCGCAACCTGGTTTGTCACCGCGGCATTCGATGTGAGCGCCCATTTGTCCGAGAGGAACGGTGATGCGGTTCATCGGACGCGACGAAAGCGAGGCGTCACCATATAACTCCGAGGCGAACGCTTGGCCCGCCAACATGCCCGCGAGCAAGCGCATGCCGGTGCCCGAGTTGCCACAATCGAGCGCTGCGGCGGGAGCGCTCAAACGCATCGATTGCCCGTGGATGCGCAGGTTGAGCGGGCCGTATCCGGCGAGTTCGTCGAGGATTTCGCAGGACGCGCCCAGCGCTTGCATGGCGTTGAGGGTGTTGCAGCAATCCTCGCTGGGCAGGAAATTGCGGATCACGCAGACACCGTTAGAAAGTCCGCCGAGAATGGCCGCCCGGTGGGACATGCTTTTGTCGCCCGGAACAGTGAATTCCGCGTGAAGTTTGGAAATGGCGGTGACGCGGAATTCCGACATGAGGAGAGGCGGGACGGACTAGCAACACTTTGGTTTGAGCAGATCGCGTTGATCTTTGGCGGTGGCCAGCCATTGGCGGGCGGGTTCCTGCCCGGCGTTTTCCAGATGGGCGAGGATTTCGCCGAGGTCGGCGAGGGTTTCGCGCAGCGGGCCTAACAGAGCAGCGCGGTTTTCGATGAGGATTTCCGCCCACATGTCCGGGTTGCCCGAGGCAACGCGTGTGGTATCCCTCAGGCCGCCGCCGCCGAAGCAACCGTGGGCCGGGTCTAGCAGGCAAATGCGGGCGGCGCTGGCAGCCATGATGTGTGGCAGGTGGCTGATGCGCGCGACCAAGGCATCGTGGGCGGCCGCGTTCAGCCAGGTGGTGCGGCAGCCGACGCTTTGCCAGAAGCGTTCCAACGCCTCTGCCTGCGCGGCGGGCGCGTGATCGTCATTGGTCAGGAGGCAGGCGGCTCCTTCGAACAAGCGGGCGTCTGCGGCGGCGATTCCGACACGCTCGGAGCCGGCCATCGGGTGGCTGCCGATGAATGCGATGCCGCGTCCCGCGAGCACCGGATGGATGCTTTGGTGCGGAGCGCGTTTCACGCTGCCGACATCCGTGACTAGGCAACCCGCAGGCAGGCCGGCATCCACAGCTTGGGCAACGAGCGCAGCCATCGAGCCCACCGGCACGGCAAGCACCAGCAGATTGGCACCTTCGACGGCTGCGGCGAGGTCGCAGGTGGCCCCGCGGATGCCGAGGGCGCGGGCGTCGTTCGCGGTGTCTTTTCTGCGCGCCCACAGGCGGACGTGCGGCGGCGGCTCCAAAGTGGCAAGTTTCAGGGCGAGTGATCCGCCTAACAGACCACCGCCAAGAATCGTGATGTTAGAGAAATCCGCGCTCATTGAGCAACAAGCCGGGTCCAGAGGTCCGGACCCGGTTGGTTTTTACCACAAATGGGTTTACCGGGAATCAGGAAGGATCAGGGGACCCGGAAGAATTTCTTTTCGGCAGCCGGATAAGTGGGATCCATGACCAAGGTGCCGGTTGGAATGTCACGCACGTCCACCACTTTGTTGTTGTAGGGGCTGAACACAAAACCGTCTTTTCCGGGAACCTTGTTGGCGAAGGCGTAATCGCGCTTTGCTTCAACGGGCGGCTTGGTTTTATCGGTGGGTTGCGTGGAAGCGCCGGGATTCTCAGGGGGATTGTTCTGCGCGAGTTCTTCCTGTTCCTTCTTTTTCAGGGCCTCCTGCTCCTTGATTTTCTGCGGGTCGGGATTGGCGGCGACTTTTGCCGGGGTCTTGGTGACCTTTTTTTGATTGGGATTCTCGTTGACGGGATAGCAGGAAGCCAACAAGAGACAGCCGAGGACGGCAAAACCAGTGGAAAGACGGATGTTTTTCATGGGAGTTGGAAAAAACGGAGTTTGAAAGTTCGGGGTGTTTCTGCCGGTGCAACCGAGCAGACGCACGTAATCTTGCCCATCTTGGACATTCCGTCAAGCATGGTCGTGATTTGTGAGGCGATTTTGCGGAATAATCTCCCGCAGTCAGGCTTGCAGCCCGCTGGCATCCGGATTGAAACTCGGCGCACGCCATGCCGGAAGACCTCATTCACACCCACGGACGGGTTTTGGAAAACCTGGGTCCGGTACTTTACCGGGTCGCCCTGCCCAACGGGAAAGTCATTCTCGCCCACGTGTCCAAGCGCCGGGCCGCCGATACAACCGGGTTTGCGGTGGGCGAGCGGGTGTTGCTCGAATTCACCCCCTATGACTTCGACACGGCACGCATTCTGGGTGCGGCGGAGAGACCCGGCCTACTTGCCGATGCAGAAGCGGCTGAAGATCACGCCTAACAGATCATCGCTGTCCACCCGGCCGGGGATTTCGCCCAGCGCGTCGAGCGCCTCGCGCAGGTCGATCGCGGCGAGTTCCGGGTGGCGCGCCGGATCGTCTAACACCTCGAGTGCGGCGAGCAAGCCCACACGGGCCGCAAGCAGGCTGGCCTGATGGCGGGCATTGATCGCCACGGCGTGCTCGCCCCAATCGACCTCGCTGAAATGCAGCGCATCGCGGATGGTGATGGCCAGCGTGTCGAAGCCCTCACCGGTGAGTCAGGATAGGCGCACCGCAGCCACCCCCGCCCATGACGGGTGCTCGCCGAGATCAAGCTTGTTGAGCACTAACAAATGCTGCGCCGCGCCTGCCGGAAGCGCTGCGGCGGCTGGTCGCGGGCTGCTGGCATCCGCCACCTCTAACAAAAGATCGGCCGCCTCGATTTGGCGGGTGGTGCGTTGGATGCCATCCGCCTCGATCAGGTTGGCCGCCTCGCGCATGCCGGCGGTATCGACGAGGCGCAGCGGAATGCCTAGCAGGTTGACGGATTCCTCGATGGTATCGCGGGTGGTTCCGGGAGTCTCGCTGACGATGGCCCTCGCGCAACCTAGCAGACGGTTGAGCAGGCTGGATTTGCCGACGTTGGGTTGGCCGAAGATCACGGTGTGCACGCCCTCGCGCAGGATCCGTCCCTGATCGGCGGTGGCGAGCAGCGCATCAACGGTGGTTAGAACCGCCTGGACGCCCGCGCATAAGCGGGTGCCGGTGAGCGGATCGATGTCCTCCTCCGGAAAATCGATCCACGCTTCGAGATGGGCGAGGGTTTCCAACAAACGATCACGGGCTTCGGTGGTACGGCGGCCGAGGATTCCCTCGAGTTGACTGCGGGCGGCACGCAGCGACAGCCGGGATTGCGCGGCAATGAGATCCATCACGCCTTCGGCTTGGGTCAGGTCGAGTTTACCATTGAGGAACGCGCGGCGGGTGAATTCACCTGGCCCGGCAGGCACGGCGCCGCAGGCAAGCAGGCGCTCTAACACCTCGCGGGTGACCCGCATGCCGCCATGGCCGGAGAATTCCACACAGTCCTCGCCAGTATAACTGTGGGGAGCGGGAAACACGGTGAGCAGGCCGTCGTCGATCACGCGGCCTGCGGCATCCCGGATGCAGGCGTGGCGGGCGGTGCGCGGCGCTTGGGCGGACACCCTGCCGTCGCTGGCCAAATCCGCCACCCGGACCGCCGCCGGCCCGGAAATCCTGACTAACGAAACCGCGCCCATGCCCGGCGGCGTGGCGATGGCGGCGATGGTCGTGCGGTACGCGTCAGGGCTCATGGGATGATTGTGGATCGTGGATCGTAGATTGTGGATTGTGGATCGTAGATTGTGGGGCGCGGATTGTGGATCGTGGATCGTGGATCGTGAAAGTTGATTGTGAAAGTTGATTGTGAAAGTGGCTGACGCGTCCCGCGGCAGGCCGGGCTGGTGGCGTCCCGCCGCCAAGACTCTGTATCGACATGGATCGCGGATCGCGGATTGTGGATTGTGGATGATGCGGACCCATCACCCATCCTCTATCCACGATCCTCCATCCACGATCCTCCATCCACGATCCTCCATCCACGATCCTCCATCCACGATCCTCCATCCACGATCCTCTATCCACGATCCTCCGATCCTCTATCCACGATCCTCTATCTATTCTTTCGCTTTGGCGAGCACCGCATCGAGCACTTCGAGGCAGCGTTGGTTGTGGGCATGGGTTCCGATCGAGATACGGATCCAATCGGGCAGTTTGTAACTGCTCATGGCCCTAACGATGACGCCCTGTTGGAGCATGTCGCGGAACACGCGGTCGCCGCCGCCCGGCTTGACCAGCAGGAAATTCGCGTGGCTCGGGACGAATTGCAGTGCGCGTTGACGGAACGCCTGGGCATAGAAGGCCATGCCCTCGCGGTTTACTTGCTGGGTGTTGGCGATGTGTTGTTTGTCCGTTAGAGCGGCGAGCGCGCCGGCCTGGGCGATGGCATTCACATTGAATGGCTGGCGGGCCTTTTGCAGGAGTGCCGCCAGCGGCGCGGGTGCCAAACCATAACCGACCCGCAAGCCTGCCAAACCGTGGATTTTCGAGAAGGTCCGCAGCACGCACACGTTGCGGCCCTCGCGCACATATCGCAGCGTATCCGGCGGATTCCCGGGAAACTCGATATAGGCCTCGTCGAACACTGCGATCACATGCTCCGGGAGACGGTCCATGAAGCGGTCGATGGTTTGCTGGTCCACCATGGTACCCGTCGGGTTGTTAGGATTCGCGATGAAAACCAGGCGCGTGTTTTGCGTGATGGCGGCGGCCATCGCAGGCAGGTCGTGGATGAAGTCGGGATCGGCAACTTCAACGTATTTCGCGCCGAAGAGCGTGGCCATGAGTTTGTACACCACGAAGGCGTGTTCTGCCGCGGTCAATTCCGTCTCACGGTTGAGAAACGTGTGGCAGAGCAACTCGATGATTTCGTTCGAGCCGTTGCCGAGCACCACGTTTTCGAGGCCCAGCCCCAGCGAATCCGCGATGGCGGTGCGTAAACGGTAGCCGCCGCCGTCCGGATAGATGTGCGCCTCCTCAAGCGCGGCACGCATGGCGGCTTTCGCCATGGGAGACGGCCCGAGAGGGTTTTCGTTCGAGGCGACCTTGACGATCTGCGAGGGATCGAGCCCGAGTTCACGGGCGGTTTCGTCAATCGGTTTGCCGGGCTCGTAGGCCAGCAGATCGCACACAAAGCGGTTCGCGTAGGAGTCAATGGTCATCTCGGGCGGGACCGTAGCCGCCCGAGGCCCATCGGTCAAACGCCAAGGTGACCGCTCGCAGGACCGCAGGGCCATTTCCGGCATCTCCGCCCTTGCGCGATCCGCCTCAGGCCGTTAAACGTCCGCCGTCATGGCCGCTATCAACTCGAATTTCCTCAAACTCAAAGCCGGATACCTGTTTCCCGAAATCGCCCGCCGGGTGAAAGCCTATAGTGAAAACCACCCCGACATGGCCGCACGCATCATCCGCTGTGGCATCGGCGACGTGACCGAGCCGTTGCCGCTCGCAGCCGTGCAGGCGATGCATGAAGGAGTTGAGGAATTGGCCGACCGCGAGACGTTCAAGGGTTATGGGCCGGAGCAGGGATACGAGTTTCTGCGCCAAGCCATTGTGGACCACCAGTTCGCCGGCCTCGGCATCAGCGCGGACGAGGTGTTCATCTCCGACGGCTCGAAATGCGATACCGGCAACATCCTCGACATCTTCGGCAAGGGCAACACCATCGCCATCACCGATCCGGTCTATCCGGTTTATGTCGATACCAATGTGATGGCCGGCAATACCGGCGACGCCGATGCCCAGGGCACCTACGCCGGCTTGCTCTACTTGCCATGCAACGCCACTAACCAATTCGTCGCGGATGTTCCCGCTGCCAAGGCGGACATCATCTATCTGTGCTTCCCTAACAATCCAACCGGCGCGGTGGCCACCCGCTCGCAACTCGCGGCATGGGTGAATTACGCCAAGGCCAACGACGCCATCATTCTCTTCGACGCCGCCTACGAAGCCTTCATCCAGGATCCGGCCATTCCGCATTCGATCTTTGAAATCGATGGCGCGCGCGATTGCGCCATCGAGTTCCGCTCGTTTTCGAAAAATGGCGGGTTCACCGGCGTGCGCTGCGCCTGTGTGGTCATCCCTAAATCGGTTAGCGGACTGGCCGATGATGGCAGCCGCGTGCCGCTGCATCAACTGTGGAGCCGTCGTCACACCACCAAGTTCAACGGTGCCAGCTATCCGGTCCAGAAGGCCGCTGCCGCATTGTTTTCCCCAGCCGGAAAACAACAGGTCGCCGCGCTCATCGCACACTACATGGGCAATGCCAAACTCCTCCGCGAAGCCGCCGCCGCCGCCGGTCTTCCCGTCTTCGGCGGAGTAAACGCCCCTTACGTCTGGGTCGGCTGCCCTGCCGGCCTCAGCTCGTGGGACATGTTCGACAAAATGTTAGGCGAGGCGCAGGTAGTCATCACCCCGGGCTCCGGCTTCGGCTCCGCCGGCGAAGGCTACTTCCGCATCTCCGCCTTCAACTCCCGTGCCAACGTCATGGAAGTCTGCCGCCGCCTCAATGCACTGGTCGCGTGAGTGTGGGTCACCCTCCACCGGAAACCGAAAATCGCAAACCGCGTGTCCCCCCGTTCTCGTGACGGCCGTCACATACCATTGTCGCGGTTCAGCAGGTGGTACAGCAGGTCGAATCCCAAGTCTCAGCCCGCATGTGCGGCAAGCCTCTCCATGATTTTGCCCCGTGTTTTCCAGATTTTTCTTCCTGGATAGTCCTTGGGCAGCAGTGCTCCGGGAAGCAACGGATCGATGCGTTGAAGACCTTGGACCAGACGCATCTCCTTTGCCAACCAAGGCACCAGATGCGCATCATGCTGGACCAATGAAGCATTTGTGACCGAGTCAAGATGTGCCGACAACGCACTCCATGCCTGATGAATGGCATGAAAATCCCATGCGCTGCGGACCAAGTCGCCAGGAGTTTCACCGGCCATCGGAACCCCCTCCATCAGAGTGAGGGAACTTCCATTGACCGCTGCTCCGCGCAGTTCTTCAATCATGCTCCCGAATGGATCGGGCGTGATCCAAACACTCTGTTGAAGGCAGCCGAAGCCCTCCTTGCACAGCCGCCTGCGGATCCTTGCACGCAGTGTGCGATCCGATTCCGGAATATCAAAGATCACCCACCGCCACTTTCCATCCCACTCACGTCCCCAGCGGGCCTCGGGATCGGAACCCAACCGACAGATCGCCGCACCCTTTGCCGTCAACCGAATCACCCGCTCTCCGCTTTCCGGATCCCGGCGCGTTTCCAAATACGCTTGGTACTCAAGCCTTTGAATCTGCCTCAACAATCCACTACCGTATGCCCAGGATTCAAACGACGAATCCAATGTTCGCCATGACGGTCGCATCATCATTCCCGTCAACCAACCCAAACGATATAACAATAACTCGGTCCGCGCTTTCATGACCCCCATCACGACAAATCTGGTGACGGCCGTCAACAGGATTGTCGCGTTTGTTTCTGCACCGGTGCGCAGCATTGTTGCATTGTATAGGCCCTGGTTCGTTGCTTTGACGACTTCTGGCGCGACTGGTCTGCGCCGCTGGGCCGAGGATGTGAAGAGCGACCATGCCGGAAACGGTTTCAGTTTGGCAGGACAAATGATGCGGCCAATCCAGGCAGTAAGGCATGGTGGTTGCAAACCCCCGCCACATTTCCGCAGGGCTTGTTTTGTTGCGACGCCTTGAAAAAACGTGCTATGCTCCCGGCGTGAACATGCGTGGTTTGCCGATATTTTGCCTCTTGCTCGTCATGGGATGGGCGGGCCGGTCTGATGCGGTGATATTTTTGGAAACGGGAGATCCCGAGCATCATACCTCCACCCCGGGCGACAACTCCGGTTGGCAGTATGAAGGGAAGTTCAATGGTTTTTTGGGCGTGCCCATTGCCCCGTATTTTTTCATCACCGCCAAACACTTCTATGGGACCGTAGGCGATATCTTCTATTTCCACGGGGACAGTTATGTGACCATTGCATATCACCCGAGTCCATCGACCACCGATCTGATGCTTTGGGAAGTACG
>JAPLUJ010000679.1:15448-17574 GCA_026397695.1 Verrucomicrobiota bacterium
ACCCAGCGCGGTGCGGCGGTCGTGGTGTCCGGCGAATCGAAAGGCTGGCAGTGGGGAACTTATGACTATGTCGTGCGCTGGGGCCGCAATACGGTGGTGAACAAGTTGATCGACCCGAAATACGGTGAACTCCTGTATTGCAACTTCGACAACCCCGGGATTGCGGATGAATGTCATCTATCGGATAAAGATTCCGGCGGCGGCCTGTTTGTATTGGAGGATGGCCTGTGGCGGCTGGCCGGCGTCAACTTCACAGTAGATGGTCCATTCCGGATCGGTCCGGAGGGGACCGCCTTCCATGCGGCGCTTTATGATATGGGCGGCCTGCAGTATCTGGATGGAGATCCGCCAGTCTGGATCAACCGTGAAGAGCAGGCGGCTAACATCCCCGCCGCTTTTTACTGTTCCCGGATCTCGGCGGCAATGCCCTGGATTCTATCAGTCGCGCCGGAGGCGGGATCGCTGGCACCTGAAAGCTTCAGTGCCTGGCAACGGCTCTATTTCACCCCCGCGCAAATCGCCACGCCGATTACCACCGGCCCGCTGGCGGATTTCGATGGGGATGGCATTAACAACTTGCTGGAGTTCGCGCTGAATCTCGACCCGACATTCAATGAGCGCGCGGCCATGGTACCTAACACCGGCTTGCGCGGCCTGCCGGTGGTGCGCTTGGAAAGCATCATGGGAAACGCCCGACTCACCATCGAATTCGTGCGCCGGACGAGTGGCAGCGTGTCCGGCCTGACTTATACCCCGGAATTTTCCTCTGATTTGATAGATTGGCAGCCCGTGGGAACGGAAACCTTCACCACGATCAACCCGCGCTGGGAGCGGGTCAAGGTCGTGGATTCCCTAACAACACAGGATTCGTCCAGGCGTTTCGCCAGGCTGCGGGTGGTGCTGGCACCATGAGGCCGTATGCATCCCGCAATCCGTTATCGCAGATCACGGGTCATCAGCCGCCCGTCATCACCAACACCACCGCGACAATCCTGTGGACGGCCGTCACGAGAATTGTCGTACTTGTCCTCCGCCCATCTTATGTCAAAATGTCCGAGTGCTGTCTGTAATCCGTAGTTTCTCAATTCCCGCTCAGACTCATTCCATCCAATTGAATATTCATTTATCCAGCATGACCGTGCCATCCGCTGGCAATCCCCACAATTAATCATGGTTCTTGGTCTAGGTTGGCATTGCCAACAACTTCCTGACAGGTTTTCCACACATAGAGATAGGCCACTTCCATCACATCTCCATGCCGCCATCCGTCACCGAATTTGATTCCGTTCTGTCGCTCTACTGGCCAACCTCCATATATATAGGCACATAAACCGGCTTTGGAAAGGTCTGCATGTGCGGGAGGAATACCAGAAATCCTTACGGCTGCCGCACATTGCCGTCGGGATTCAGGTTGCGCTTCGGGTCGAACTCGACGTTGCGGTCGTTCGGAGTTGGGTTGAAATAGAATCTCCATAAATTTTCCCATAGTTTGTACTGATGATGCGACCATCTGGAGCAGTTTTTGTCCGGGTGCGGAAGTAAAAATTTAGTTGTTGGTTCACGTCAGTCTTGCGCTTATTGCCTCCATCATCAACCGCATAAATCCGGGTCACTTCAGTAACGTATCCTAATTCAGGTGCGAGGTGATTGGATATCAAGCTGCTTCCATTCAGGTGCGGTTCCTGCATTCCTCTGCGCTGAGGTGTGATAAACTCCACCACACCATCGTTTATATTCGAAAACCGGATGGTTAGCTTTAAATCATTCGAGTTCATATCCTTGTATTTTCCTTCGATGCGAAAATGAAAGTCTGCGATTTTTCCGCCTCCAAGTGGAGGTAGAGCTTGTGCTAGCATCAAATCGTACCCGTAATCCGTATTGATTTCAGGAAGCCGAACATATCCACTCATTCCTCCAAGGGAGCTGTACGCATACATCGGAATCGGATTCTTGACAGGTTTTAATACTGCCTTGATTACGGCTTTCCATGATATATCCTTGTTAGGTATTACTTGCACCCAATCACCTTCCCTGCATCTGGTTTCGTAGTAGCCGTCCTTGGTAATGACTGCCGCTGGCTGTGGGCCACCGTTGGCTGGTGGAAGTGATTGGAAATTGAGAATAGC
>JAPLUJ010000282.1:0-1748 GCA_026397695.1 Verrucomicrobiota bacterium
ACCCGGCCCGGCGGGACTTGGCGGCCCATGTTGGAGGCAGGGCAATATCGGTGTCGAAGAAGACGAAGGTGCGGTCGAAACCGGGGCGATTGAGAGCGGCCTGGATCACATCCTGCGGCGAGCCGCCGCGGGCGTTATGAACTTCGACACGGACGCCGCAGTCGCGGGCATAGATGGACTTGAGATGTTTGCAGAATGCCTCCTCGGTGTAGCCCTCGACGACGATCTGGGCGGTGGCCCGGGCGCTACGAGGTTTTTGTTGGCGGGGATTGCTGCGGGACATGAGGCGAACGGTTTCGTCTAGTGTTCAATGAATGTCCCAACAGATCATGGCAGGGATGGCACGCCGCCGAAGGCACCGGCGTGGTATTTTTCGTGGAGATTGTCCACGTTGCGGACTCCGCGCACGGAATCGAGGCGGTAGGCATTGGATTGGAGGTTGTCGTCTTTTTCAACGAGGTAGATCTGATATTTGTGAAGGGTATCGCGTAGGAGGAAATCCGTGTGAAAGGTGGCGATGAGTTGGGCGTTTTTTGGATTGGTCGCGGGATTGAAGAATAGATCGACGACAGCCCGCACCATGTGGGGGTGGAGGCCGGATTCGAACTCATCGATGTAGGCGATACCGCCAGACTCAAGCACGGGAAGCAGGTAGCGGAGCAGGACGAAGAGTGCCTGAGTGCCACGGGATTCCTGCATCAAGACTCGGATGTATTCGCGACCATTCACTTGATGTATACCGACCGGAAATGCGAATTCGCGTTCTTGCCCGTCAGGCCCGATGGTATTGCTACGCTCGATTCGAATTGACGAGAGTCCCAGGTCGAAGTCCACTAGCAGTGATGAAGCTCTGGCGAGGGTGGCGGGTGATTGCTCATAATATGAGGCAGCATCTAGCAGATTAACAATTTCCGCGTCATGGGTGGGTAGCCGGCCCGTGGGGCCGAGATTGCCGTCGATGGCTTCAAAAAACGGACGGAGTCGGAGTGCGAGTTCGTGTTCCTGAAGCAGGGCCGACGAAAGCCACGAGGCATTCTGCCGGAGTGGCACGGAAGCGGCGGAGCCGATATCCTGAGCTTTGAATTCGTATTCCCCATTGACCGTCTTCCATGTGCGTTCGAAGAGAAATGAAAAACGTGTTTTCTTGCGGAAGAGGGCTTCTCGGAGAATGAGGCTTCCTAACAGTTCAAGCTCGTAGCGGTAAGTGCCGCCGCCGAATTCAAACTCGAGTTCGAGCCGAGTGGGAGTATCGGACGGGCCAGGCTGGAAGGCGAAGGATTCGTAAGGAATAGGAGCCCCCGGCTTCGTCTGGGCGGACTCCAGGACGAACCAAGAAAGAAACCCGAGAGGTTTGAGAAGGTTGGTTTTGCCGGACGCATTCGCACCGAGAACACCCAGCACGACATTTGTTCGATTGCCTTGATCGCTCTCCACCAAGCCCGCCCGAGAGCGCGCCTGGGCACCGACCGTGAAGTCGATCACGACTTCATCCTTGAACGAATAGAAGTTCTCAGCGGTGTAACGGAGGATCATTTCAAGTGGAAAATGGCAGAATTTTGCCGATTTGCAAAAATTTTCTCCAAAATAGATATGATTATGGGAAATTTCACTCGGCAGCGAGCGCCTGGCTGAGGGTTTCGGCGAGGTTGGTCTTCGGGGCATAGAAGCCCATATTGGAAGGTTCTTCCGTGCACTACAGTCCCATCAATATCCGCAGGCGATCCTCAACCTCCGTCATCGTGCGGGGC
>JAPLUJ010000282.1:1792-8488 GCA_026397695.1 Verrucomicrobiota bacterium
GGCAAGCGTGTCATAGGCCGCTGCGGCCTTGGCAAGGAAGCGGTGACGCGGGAATGATCGCCTGCGGCCACTGCGGCGCGGAGTTCAGCGGCGATTTCAACGACGGGCAGTTGCACGCGCAAGGAAGTGGCCGAAAAAGCCCGTCAGGAAAGCGCAAAGGATCGGATGGCGGCAGGGACAAGCGGTCTCGCAGGTACCTGAAAAAGCCGCCCGGGCGGGCGGCTTATCGATATTCCAGGATTCTGCGGCGAACGCGTATTACTTCGAGCGACGGAACAGGCGCAAGAAGGGCAGCACGATGCCGAGAAGCAATGCTGAAGAGCCACCATCGGGGACCTCGCCGCTTGGCGTGGGTTTATCATAGGTGATACTGAGCTTGATCGATGAGGTTGTGTAATGACAGTCAGGATCAATCCCGATTGCGAAATGGCCATCCGCCGCATAGTTGGTCAGCATGGCCAAATCCAAAGCATAGCTAAAGTTGTGTGCAACATTCAAGGTGGGGAATAATTCCTTGCCGAGGAGACCCGTGGTACCCCAATAATCACTACTGGCATCCGAATCATTGGTTTTGGTGACGCCGGTAGTTCCGCTGCCACTGCTGGTGTCCAGCAAATTGCTCCATAGTATTCCGGGGTTGTTCTTGCCAAAGCCGGTAAGCTTGACGTTGCTATAGGTCAGGGTCGCGGCGCTGATCGAGTTGCCGGCCGGCACGCTCCAGTTGACACCCCATTTGTAGGCGTAGACGCCATCCATGGTGCCCGAAGGACTCGTTCCGATACCCGCAGGGCTGAAGTTGACGGTTACGGGGAGGGCATGCGCGGTGATTGTGACGCCCAAAAAGGGCAGCGCAATCAATAGTTTTTTCAGGTTCTTCATAAGATGCGTGGGTTGGTGGGTAGTGTCACGGAAACCATGAGCAATATCAGTGCCAAGAATCAAAATTGAATCCAAATTAATTGCATCCAATGGCATGCAACTTATTTACAACCAATTCATTAAAAAAATTAAAATAAAGACAAAAAATATTTTATCAGTTCCTAATCTTGGTGGAAAGTGTATGAAAACCCGTCACTGTGTCAAGTAATCCGACAGGTCATCCGCATGCCGACAAGGATGACTTCAGGCCAAGGTTCTCAATGCCTGAAATGGCGGTAGCCGGTGAACACCATGGCCATGCCGGCGGCGTCGGCGGCGGCGATGACTTCCTCGTCGCGCACCGAGCCGCCGGGTTGGATGCAGGCGGTGGCGCCAGCATCGATGGCCGATTGCAGGCCGTCGGCGAAGGGGAACATGGCATCCGAGGCGACCACGCTGCCGGTTAGGTCGAGGCCGGCTTCCTTGGCCTTCCACACGGCGATGCGCGAGGAATCGATGCGGCTCATCTGGCCGGCGCCGATGCCCAGAGTGCGGTCGGTGGTACGATGGCGTTGGATTTGACATGTTTGACGATGCGCCAACCGAAGCGCATGGCGCGCATTTCCTCTTCGGAGGGCGGGCGTTTGGTGACGACTTTGGATTCCAGGTTATCGAGGCCGAGAGCGGTGTGGTCGCGGTCCATAACCATGATGCCGCCCGGGCACGAGCGGATGACCGCCGATTTTTTTTCCACCAGATAGGCGTCGTCCATTTTCATGAGGCGCAGGTTTTTCTTTTTTTGGAGCAGGGCGCGGGCGTCGGCTTCGAACTCCGGGGCGATGATCACGTCGGTGAAGATTTCCGAGATGACGCGGGCGAGTTCGAGGGTGAGCGGGCGGTTGCAGACGATGACGCCGCCGAAGGGTGCCTGGCGGTCGGTTTCGAAGGCCTTTTGCCAGGCGACGCGGAGGTTTTCATCGTCCTGGCCGACGCCGCAGGGGTTGGTGTGTTTGAGGATGGCGACGGTTGGTCTAACGAAGTCGAGGATGATATCGGCGGCGGACTCGATGTCGAGGATGTTGGTATAGGAGAGTTCCTTGCCTTGGACTTGGGTGAAGAACTTGCGGAAGTTGCCGTAGAGGGCGCATTTCTGATGGGGATTATCGCCGTAGCGGAGTTCCTGTTCGAGAGGCAGGCTGAGGGTGAAATTGCAGCAGGTGCCGGTGCGGCACTGGCCGAGGAAATTGGTGATGGCGGAGTCATACTGCGAGGTGCGCAGGAACACTTTCACGGCGAGTTGTTCGCGGTAGCCCTTGGTGGTGTCGCCGTTGTGTTCCTTCATTTCCTCGATGACCCGTGCATAGTCAGCGGGATCGACGACGACGGTGACATGCGAGTGGTTTTTGGCGGCGCTGCGGAGCATTGACGGCCCGCCGATGTCGATATTTTCGATGGCTTCTTCGCGGGTGACATCGGGTTTGGCGACGGTTTGCTCGAAGGGATAGAGGTTGACAACCACGAGGTCGATGGGCGGGATGTCGTTCTGTTGGGCTTGGGCGAGGTGTTCCTTGTCGTCGCGGCGATGGAGGAGACCGCCGTGGACTTTCGGGTGGAGGGTTTTCAGTCGGCCGTCGAAGAGTTCGGGAGCACCGGTGTATTCGGAAACGTCGATGACCGGGATGCCCGCATCGCGGAGAGCCTTGGCGGTGCCGCCGGTGGAAAGCAACTCGACGCCGAGGTCGTGCAGTTCCTTGGCGAATGCGGCGAGGCCGGATTTATCGGAGACGGAAAGAAGGGCGCGGGTGATGGGCATGGCGGGTGATTTGCTGGGGGTTGATGGCGGGACGGCAAAGTGCCGTCCGGCAATGGGATTGCATAACCCGAAAATGGTGCCGGAGGCAAGCGAATAGTGCGGTGAATCAGGCTCCATCCAAGGACGCGCAAAACTCACGGAACGCCTGTGTTTCCACGTCGCTGGCCACTCCGGCCACGATGTGTCCGGCCAAGCTGCGGACGAGCTGGGCTTGGGTGGCGGGAAGATCGAGCTTGCGAATCACCAGCGCAATGATCGAGCTGAAGGTGTTCCCGTTGTAGAGACAAAAAGGAGCCAAACGATGACAGCGACGGCAAAGATCAACAGCCTCATCCAAGCACATTGGCTCCCGATGGTGGTTTTCCCAAAGAGTCCTCGTGACGTCGTGTCCGTCAGATGTCGGTTTGTGTAGTGCGTTCTTCGCCGCACAGAGCATGGCATTCTGTGCGGTCACCATCGTCCAGGTGAAAGGTGCTAGCCATGGTTGAACCCGGTCCATGATTCATTTCCCTGAACGTTTTTTCGCGGCCTTGATCCGCTGCAATTCCTCCACGCCTTCGCTTTTCAGGTAGCCCTTGCCGGTCTTGGCATAAACCGGCTCTGCAGAAAATCGATGCTGGATCCCCAGTCCTTCGGCGACCAACTCCTTAAAGAGCGGATCATCAAGCAGCATGGGATCGATCGTCGCTGGCAAGTCCGGTTTCATCGGGCACAGGATACGCCATCCGCAGCCGCCATGCAATCCCGGCTTTGCGGGCATTGCCGCAAAGCATTTCAAACTTCCACGGCCTGGGCGATTTGCAGCAATTTCGCCTCGCCGAGGTGGGGGCCGAGGATTTGCAGTCCGACGGGGAGGTTGGTGCCGCCGTCGAAGTCGGTGGTGCCGCAGGGCACGGCGATGCCGGGGATGCCGGCGAGGTTGGCGGAGAGCGTGAAAATATCCGATAGATATTCGTGCAGCGGGTCGTTGGCGAAGGTGCCTATTTTTCTAGCAGGCGTGGGGGCGACGGGTGAGAGGATGGCATCGACCTGGTGGAAAGCGGCTTCAAAATCGCGGCGGATGAGGGTGCGGACCTTCTGGGCGCGGCCGTAGTAGGCGTCGTAATAACCGGAAGATAGCACATAGGTGCCGAGGATGATGCGGCGTTTCACTTCGGGGCCGAAGCCTTCATCGCGGGATTTTTTGTAGAGGTTGAGGATGTCGGCGGGGTTGGCCGTGCGGTGGCCGTAGCGGATGCCGTCGAAGCGTGATAGATTAGAGGACGCCTCGGCCGGTGCGATCACATAGTAAGTGGCCACCGCGTGTGCGGTGTGCGGCAGGGATATGCCAACGATTTCCGCGCCTTGGGCGGCGAGTTTTTGGATCGCGGCTTCGACGTTGTTGCGCACGCCCGGATCGATGCCTTCGCCGAAGTATTCCTTCGGCACGCCGAGTTTCAGGCCGTGCACGCCGGCGTGCAGGCATGTTAGATAATCCGGCACCGGCACGTCGAGGCAGGTGGAATCGAGCGGGTCGAAACCGGCGATGGCCTGGAGGACGAGCGCGGCGTCCTCGACGGTTTGGGTGAGCGGGCCGATTTGGTCGAGGGACGAGGCGAAGGCGACCAGGCCGTAGCGGGAAACGCGGCCGTAGGAAGGTTTGAGGCCGACCACGCCGCAATGGGACGCGGGTTGGCGGACCGAGCCGCCGGTGTCCGAGCCGAGGGCGGCGATGGCGGTGCGGTCGGCCACGGCGGCGGCGGATCCGCCGGAGGATCCGCCGGGGATGCGGTCGGGATCATGCGGGTTGCGGGTGGTTTGCAGCGCCGAGTTCTCAGTGGCGGATCCCATCGCGAATTCGTCTTGGTTCATGCGGCCGAACGGGATGGCGCCGGCGGCGCGGAGTTTGCGGATCACCGTGGCGTCGTAGGGCGAACGGTAGTTTTCCGCTAGAATCTTCGACCCGCAGGTGCACGGCTGGCCGCGCACGTTCATGTTGTCCTTGATGGCGATTGGGATGCCACCCAGCGGCAATGATAGATCGGCCTGCGCGGCTTCGGCGAGCGCGGCTTCGAGGTCGTATGACAGATAGGCGCCGGTTAGAGAATCGCGGGCGGCGATTTCGCCGGCCAGATGGTGCAGGATGGCGGCGGACGTGGTGTCACCCGCGAGAAGTTGCCGGCGGAGCGATGCGAGGGTCATGGGGGGCTTATGGATTGTGGCTTGAGGATTGTGGATTTCAGGGTGCTTATATATCTGTTTATTCTGCGCTCTCCGCGCTTACGCATCCGTGACCACTTTGGGCACGCGGATTTGTCCTTGGGCCTGGTCGGGGGCGTTGTGCAGCACGGCATCCGGGGTGAGGCTCTGGTGCGGGACATCGGCACGCATCCGGTCGAACACGGGTGCCGGGTGGGCGGTGGGTTCGATACCGGTGACATCGAGTTGGGAAAGCGCCTCGGCGTGGTGGAGGATCGCCTCCAGTTGGGGCTGAAAGGTGGCCACCTCCTCGTCGCTGAGTTCGAGGCGGGCGAGATTGGCGACATAGCGGACATCGATGTGGCTGTGCGACATGCGTGCAGCGTCGGGAAATGCCCGCAGGTTTCCAAGTGCCAAGTTGGGCGGGTGAGAAAATTTGAAGGAACTTATGGGAATTATGGGAATTATGGGACCTATGGGACCTATGGGACTTATGGGACCTATAGGACCTATGGGCCGCTGGGACCGCGCCCTCTGGTCTCTGGTCTCTGGCCTTCACTCGGCCATGAGATCTTCGATTTTTTTCGTGATGGTGGCGGCTTGCGTGGGATTTTTTACGGATTCGTAAGCGCGTTTCAGGCCGCTGAGGGTTTTCATGTCGTTCGGGAAAATCGTCAGAGCCTGTTGATATGCTGCGATGGCCTTGGTGGGATTTGTGGTGGCGAGGTAATAATCACCGAGCCGTGCGGCCATGGGCGTTAGAATCATGGGAGGGAGGAGCAGCGACGAGGGATGTTGGAGGTCTGCGGCGCCGCTGAACCAGTTGTAAGCGGTTCCTTGTTTGTCCTTCGGACCGGCCAGGGCGAGGCGTCCCCGTAACTCGCTGGCGAGAACCTCGAGGGCGTGGAAAGAACGGATCCATGCGGAGCGTTCGCCACTGGCCGCCGCGGCCGCTTGGGTTTTCGCCATGGTTTCCCCATGTTGCGTGAGCGCGGCGATCGCCTCCCGCGCGCCTGTTAGGTCAGCCGCATCGATCAAGCGCCGGGCCTCGAGGACGAAACGCAGGCCGTCAATCCACCAGTAGGAGAGGGAATGGTCATGGAATTTTTTCATTTCGTCCGGCTTGGGCAGCGAGCGTGCGGCTTCGCTGGCGTTGCCGGGCAGGTTGCGATGCATCAGGATGCGGGCGGGCAGGGACGAGGCCTCCCATAACAGAAAACGCGTGCCGGGTGAGGACGGGCGGTCCGCAGGCAGGGGCGTGAACGCCACTTTGCGCGACGCGGCATAGGCGGTAAGGAAGTCCCCTTTGGAATTGAGCGCAACAATACGATAGCACTCCGCCTTGCCCCATTCCGGACAATCGGCGATGCCCGCCTGGTGTTCCTTCATCCAGCCTTGGAACAACCTGGCCGCACGGGTGAACGCGGTGACCGCCGCCGTGTGATTACCACAGCGCCATTCGTAGTGGCCTAACAGATGCAGGTGGGGCGGGTAATCCGGTTCCAATTGGCAGAGTTTGCGGGCGAGTTCGAGCGAGTCGGTGAGGTCCGGTTTCTCGGCGCGGATGGTGAGCAGGGCGTTGATCGGCACTGGGTTTTGCAGGTGACGTTGGATCAGATCGAGGAGGCATTTTTCCGCCGCGATCTGGTCGGGTGTGGGATCCCCTGCGGCATCGTAGCCGCCCCGGCTGAAAAGCGCGGCGAACACGCCCGCTTGCAGATCGTTGGGAAATTTTGCCGCGACTTTGCGGAAGGCGGCTGCGCCACCGGTCGCCCCCAGTTCGATGTATTTGATGAGTCCGTATGCATAACCGCGTTCGAGTTCAGTGCCCATCCCTTGATCGACGA
>JAPLUJ010000282.1:8520-11570 GCA_026397695.1 Verrucomicrobiota bacterium
GAGTTCGAGCAATCGATCGGTGGCGGCGTTGCGTGCCGGGCCGGTTTCGGGTGATGGATTGAGCAGGCACAAGACCATGCCCCAGTGGGCGAGCAGGCAATCCGGATCCTCGCGCATGGCCACGGCGAAATGGCGGCTGGCTTCGAACTCCCAGCCGCCATGAAGATGATTCAAACCTTGGTTGACGTGGGTTTGCACTTCTTCCGTGGTGGCGCTAACCGCCATCTGGATGGCACCGGGGAAGTCCATCATGCCGGGTTTTCCCAGTGCCTTCACCGGACCGGGGATGGCGGCCTCCACATCTGGCAGCTTGACGAGCGGTGCCGCCGCCGTGGTTTCGGCGGCGCGGAGTGCCGCCGCCGTCATGCATCCTGCCAGAACTGCCGCAAGCCAGTGATTTCTCATTGCGCAACCATGGCCATGTTCCCCCCGGGCTCCAAGCAAAATGACGGGCGGAGGGCAATCCTTTTCAATTGTATGATCGTGGCTAGGGGAGGGCGACGGGTTGGACTTTTTTCTGGGTGAAGCGCACCACGATTTGATAGTTTCCGCCGTCGCGAGCGGTGCCGAGCAGGGCGGAGCCGACGCCCTCGATGGTCCACAGGTGGGAGGGGAAGAATGACCCTTCGGCGAGGCTTTCGATGGCGGGCATGGGACCTTTTTGGACGGGCTTGCCGTAGAGTGATACTAACAGAGAGATGAAGGCTGTCCAACATTGTTCGAGATCGGTGTGATAGGCGGCGGCCGGCAGGGATTCGGTTTGGAGGGTGAGTTCCTTCAAGCCGCCGGCGTCGGACCAATCGAAATTCAGCATGGCGCTGAGGTTGCCGATTTTCTGGCGGGTGCGGAACACGCCATTCAGGCCGGTGCGACCGAGAAAGGTTTCGGCGACGGTCAGCTCGACGAATTTGCTGGTCTTGAGTTTGGTGGTCACCTGATCGCGGGTGTCGCCGAAAACGAGTTGGTCGAAGACCGTGGCTTGCGCCGGTTTTTTGGCCCTGGCCAGGGGATGGTTGTCGTTGACCCAGGCACGGTCGTCCGGGTGGAGTTGATCGAAGGGGATGGCGAGGTCATTTCCGTTAGACAGGCGGAGGGTGATGCTGGTGGCGTCGCGCTTGAGGAATTCGCCTTGAATGGTGTGCTGGCCGTTGGCGCTTTTCCACGGGCGCGGTGCGGCCTGCAGGGTGCTGGCGGCGGCGAGCAGCAGCAGGAAGAGAAGAGATTGCAACCGCAGATGAACACAGCCAGCCGCGGATGAAGAGAGTTCTTTGATTTTATCCGGGATCATCTGCGGTTCGAATTTCTTCATTGAACAGGATTGGCAGAAATGCCCGGGTTTCGTTAGGGCGGGTTAGTGGCCTTGGGGTTTGGTGTTGCGGGGTTGCCATTCCTTGCGGGTGCGCGAGCGGACTGATAGAACCACGGGGATTCCCGGTGCGGGGTGGGCGGCGCGGTAACGGTTCACCAGATAGGACTCGTAACTGGCGGCCATGAGCCGCTTGTCGTTGACGAAGAGCACGATGGTGGGCACCGGGATGACGCTGTATTTTTCGAGGGTGGCGGCGGTTGCGTAATAGAGTTTGAGGCGTTTGCCGAGTTTTTTATCGATCGGCGGGGGGTTGCTTTCGAAGGCCGCGTGGAGGATGCGGTTGAGGGGGCCGGTGCCGGGGATGTTTTGGGCGCCTTGGCGGATTTTGAGGGCTTCCTTGAGGATGTGGTCCACCGCGCCGCCGGTCTTGGCCGAACAGGCGACGAACGGGGCGTAGTGGAGGAAGAACAATTCCTTGCGGACGTAGTCGGTGACTTCTTCGAGGCGGGCGCTGCGGTTGGGGCCGGGGTGATAGAGATCGAATTTATTGAGCGCGATGAGGCAGGGTTTTTTTTCCTCGAGGATGACTTGGGCGATTTTGCGGTCTTGCGCGGAGATGCCGGCGGCGAGGTCGATGACGAGCACGCAGAGGTCGGCGCGGCGGATGGCCTTTTCGGAGCGCATGGCGGAGAAGACTTCCACCGAGTTGTCGCGTTTGCCGCGGGGACGGAGGCCGGCGGTGTCGATGAGGGTGAAATTTTCCCCTTGGAACGAGTAAGGGAGATCGAGCGCGTCGCGGGTGGTGCCGGCGATTTCCGAAACGATGGTGCGCTCATCCTTGAGGATGGCGTTGACCAGCGAGGATTTGCCGGCGTTGGGCTTGCCGACGATGGCGAGTTTGATGCCCACGGTTGCGGCGACTTCCGCGACGGCCTCGGTTGCTGCGGCGAGCGGGGCGATGACGGCATCTATTTCATCGCAGAGTTGGCCGAAGTTGCGGCCATGTTCGGCGGAGACGAAGATGCTGGATTTGAAGCCGAGGCGGGCGAAATCCGCGAACACGGCCTCGTGTTTCGGATCGTCCACCTTGTTGAGGACTAACAGCACCGGCGGCTTCGCCTTGCGCAGTTTTTGCGCGAGCGCCTGGTCGATGGCGGTGAGTCCGTCGTGGGCGTCCACCACTAACAGGATCAAATCGGCGGTGGCCATGGCGATGTCCGCCTCGACCGAGACCTGGGCGTCGAAGCCATCGTCGATGTTGCCGCCGATGCCGCCGGTATCGATGAGCGTGCAGGCATGGGCGGTGGCCTTCGAGGGCGCGGCGATGCGGTCGCGGGTGACGCCCGGTTGGTCGTGCACGATGGCGATTTTGCGCCCGGCAAGGCGGTTGAAAAGCGCGGACTTCCCGACATTGGGGCGTCCGACGATGGCAACAGTGGGCATGGCGCGGAAGGAATAGTCCGAAAACCACAAAGCGCAAGCGCGGAGGTTATTGGTGCAAATCGAGTGACGGCTCAGGTGGCCTCAGGAAGTCAGCTGTTTTGCAGACCCGGGCAACATGATGCAGCGGCGAAATGATGGATTCCTATAAGAGCAGATGGGTAAAATCATGGGTTCTTAGGATCATTTGTCAGACAAATTATCAGGAATCCGCCGGAGCGCGAGTCTCCAGACTCGCCAGCCAATGCGTGTCTCACGCCGGACCGCGAGTCTCCAGACTCGCCAGCCAATGCGTGTCTCA
>JAPLUJ010000529.1 GCA_026397695.1 Verrucomicrobiota bacterium
AACCTGTAAACCGGTGATCCTTGCGGAGCCCGACGAACTCGCGGATCCCGAAGCCCTCATGGTGCGCGCCTTCATGGGCAGCGGGTATATCTGTTTTCTAACGGTTGGCGGCCCGGAAAACCGCGCCTGGCCGATCCGCCAGGGTCTAACAGCCGCCGAAGCCGCCGGCAACATCCACACCGACCTGCAAAAAGGCTTCATTCGCGCGGAGGTCATCGCCTTCAGCGAATTCATCGCGGCGGGCGGCGAGACCGAGGCCAAGCGCGCCGGCAAACAACGCCTCGAAATGAAACCCTACGTGGTACAGGACTACGATCTGCTCAACATCCGCGCCAACAAGTGAGGGCAAGCCTCATTGGGCGTTCTTGTCAACGCGGATCAGCACCTCGTTGCGGCGCATGAAAACGGGGGTCCACGGCGGATCATAGTAGGCAAAGCGCGGGTCGCCTTTCCCGGTGATTTTCTGGGCACCAAGCCAGCCCCTGAGTTTTTCGATGGCGGCCTGTTCATTCGCCGACGTGCGTCCTCCGGCAAAGCGCAGCACCGCGAATCTTGCGGCCGCTACTTTGCCCAGGGCCACTTTATCACCGAGCGGTTTCGGAACACCTTTCTCCACGGCCTTTTTCGACATGATGAAGCTCATGGTTCTCTGATCCTTGGCATTGTCTATCAACACCGGCGAGGTCATCGAAATTTTTTCCGCCCCCTCGTTGTTGCCGGTGATGAAGCGGAACAACTGGCCGAAGCTGCCGTTCATTCCTTGATCCCCCATCGGAGTGGTAGCGATGATGAGCGCCGGGTAGTCGCGGATTTGAAACTTCCCGTCGGTGCGGATGACCTTGTACTCCGGCGTCTCCGTCGCCGCACGCGACGTGTTGATGAGCAGAAAAACCCCGAGCGCGACCGGCAAACCAACAAGTAGCAGAATGGGCATTTTAGGACGTTTCATGGGATGAGAGGTGAGGGATGAACCAAAGTGAACAGCCGAATCGGAAAAAAGCAACACTCGGAAACCTGGAATGTCAGGTGATTGCACGTAGGCCTGCGGGTCGAGGGGTTTGAGCCAGAGTTTCTTGGGCCGCTCATTGGGCAGGTAGTAGTCGGTGTGGTCTTGTGAAAAACTCATGGTGTCGCCCGCGCAAGTCCAGTTGGTGGCTTTGAAAAGAACTGCCGAGATTCAAACCAAACGCCCTAATCTTGCGGGGTGTTCACCCCATATACAAGGCGCGACCTGAAGCCTTTAATGCGGCTGATGGCAGATGAAGCCATTCAACAATGCGAAACAACCAAGCAATACCACAAATGAAACCAAAATATCACAATCTCATCCGCAAGGCTCTCCCCGTGCTGATCATCCTTCCCGGGATGGCCTCAGCGGCAATCATCACTCCGGACGGATTCGGCAACGTCCACGTGACAACCGTTGATAGCGGCCCGCACAACATTCAGACCGGCTTCTTCCCCCCATCAGGTGCCCATACAATCCTAATTGATGCAGGTGCCACGATTAACCCCGGAAGCGGCGACGCTGTGGAAGTTCAGGTATTCGATGCCTCTTTGGCCACCTACACCATCAACAATAACGGAACCCTCAGTGCTCTCGGTGGTGTTCCCGGGGAACACGGAATCGACACCATCGACATGGCTGGAGCAACTCCCTCCATCATTGTCAACAACACCGGCACGATCAGTGGTTTCAGTGCCATCCGCGCCAACGATACACTTACTCTTGTCAATGACGGCACGATCACAGGCATCGGCTTCACGGACGGTGCGGTCTTCGCAAAAAACGGCGCGACCATTGACAACAATTCTGGCCGGGCAATCACCGGCAACGTCCACGGCATCCAGTCCCAGCTTGTCACCGGCACCCTTGATATCAACAACTACGGTTCCATCACAGGCACGAACTTTGATGGGATCACCAGCCCGGGCATCGTCACCCTCAATAACTACGGGACCGTATCGGGCAATGTCAATGGCGTCATCGGCCAGGGCAATGGATCGAGCGTTTATAGTGATGGTTCCATTACCGGCAACACGGGGTTTGGCGTTCAGCTCGGCGACAATGCAACCGTCACCAATACGATTTACAGCATCATCAGCGGCGGCTCCACCGGAGTCTGGCTGGATGACTTTGCCACCGTCGCCAACAGCGGGACCATCACCGGCACAACCTCCGGCCTGCGCGTCAGTGATGACTCGGTTGTCACCAACTACTTCAACGGCCTGATTTCCGGCAACCTCGGCATCGACGCCTTCGCCGGTTCGGGCGCGACCTTCACCCTGAACAACGCCGGGATCATCACCGGCACCGGCGGCGAGGCGATCAACGGCGTGCTCGGCGCGGACACGCTCAACCTCGACCCGGGCAGCATCATCAACGGCGATATCAACCTCGAATCCGGGGCTGACAATATCAACATGACTTCTAACTCCTCTTGGAACAACGTGGTCAACGGCGACATCGACGGCGGCAGCGGTACCGACGTGCTGACCTTCACCGGCGGCAAAACCTCCCCCGGCAGCACGACCAACATCGTGAACGGCGACGTCACCTTCATGCAGGACATCGTCAAGGACGGCACTGGCACCGCATTCATCGGGGATGTCGGCTCGTTCCGCAATGTGGAAGCCGATGCCATCCACGTCAATTCCGGCGGACTCTA
>JAPLUJ010000199.1 GCA_026397695.1 Verrucomicrobiota bacterium
TGGGGAAAGCGTGACAACTCCTTTTGCAGCAGCGTGGTGATCTCGTGACGCTCGGTCATGATATCCAGCAGCACGAGCTTCTTCCCGCCGGCCACCTGATAGGCTTCCTCGATCCGTTTGAAATCATCCGGCGTGATCGCCATCGGCTTGTCCGCCAGTACGTTCAGGCCGGCCTTGACGCATGCCAGTATATATGTGGATTTTTTGGCGTTGTTGCCGGAGATCACCACCACGTTGCCGGGTCGTTCGCGCAGCATTTCTGCCAGATAGTCCGGTCCCGCATGCACTATCATCCGCCACTGTGTCGGTTGTTTGGCGCGCCTGTTGAAACCCTCGATCATCGCCAGGTGGCGGTCCAGATCCGGCCCGGCGGGAGCATACACATGCACCTCGGGATCCACGCCCTCAACCATCGTTTTCTGGACCAACGCGGCGTGAAAGTGCCCGGGATCCAGAGTGATCCACTTGACGGGTGCGGCTTTGGCTTCCGCCCAAGCGAGTCCGGTGACGGCAATACTGACAATAATGGTTTTCATGCGCAGGGTGAAATCGTCAGAAACATCTGCAAAAAAAACCACCGATGCAACCCACAATACCGCCACCTGACCAATGATTGATGTGATCGCATCAATCATTGGTCAAAGAGTTGTTCAGAAAGGATGAAAGGCGTGCCGTAATGAGTCCGTAAATAGCAGCACACTAGCACTTCAAGCGCCTAATTGCCATGCCCAATTCCTCCACCAGCAACCACCTGCGGCCGCATCCGGAATCGTTCACGGATTCCAGCCCGGAGACGCAATCGCCGGTTGTGGATTTCCACCAGCGCCGGTCCCGCGCCCTGGCAGCATGCCGCAACATCCATGAAAGCGCGGACGCCGTGGTGCTCTGCGACCCGCACGATATCCATTACCTAACAGGATCGCGCCACTGCATTTCCTGGCTGGTGGTGCGGCAGGACGCCGCTTTCGCCGTATCCCGCCACATGCTGGTCCGCGAGGCACGGGCGGAGGCCGCGGACTGCGAGGTCCTGCTCCCATGCGCGCGCTCGACCGACCGCCCCGACATCGAGCAATTCGTCATCGGTGAATTGGTCAAACGCGGTCACCGCTCGGTCGTCGTCGATCCCGCCAAACTCACCGCCCAGTCGTACTTCGGGATCCTCCGCCACGCCGCCACCGCCGGCCTGGAAATCCGCGACACCCCCAACCTGCTGGCGGGTGTGCGCGCGGTGAAGGATGCCTGCGAGATCGCGCTCACGCGCCGCTGCGTCCGCATCGCCCAACAAGCATTTGCAGGCTTGATCGCCGGCGGTGCCCGGTCGTTGATCGGGCGCACCGAAACGGATATTTCCAACGAACTGGAGTCGCGCATGTGGGCGCTCGGCGCTGATTGCCAGGGGTTTCCGGAAACCGGCGTGATCATCGCCAGTGGACCTAACAGCGCCAGCCCGCACCATACTCCGGGCCCGCGTCGCATCGTGGCCGGAGAAGCACTGTTGATCGATTGGGGTGCTGAAGTCGCGGGGTACCGCAGCGACCTCACCCGCACGATCTTTCCCGTCAGCGTGCCGGAATTCGCCGTGCACGCCTATCCGGTAGTCGCGCAAGCACTGCACCGCGCCAGCCAACAACTCCGCCCCGGCGCGGCCATGGGTGAAATCGACCGCGCCGCGCGCGCAACCATCACCGACGCGGGTTATACCGAGTTCCACTACGGCGTGGGACACGGCTTTGGCCTGGCCATCCATGAGGCGCCATGGTTGCGCGCCCACTCGACCGAGTTATGTGAAGTGGACATGCTGACCACCATCGAGCCCGGGATCTATCTGCCAGAAATCGGCGGCATCCGCATCGAGAACGACTATCTGGTAACTCCGGACGGCAACGAATGCCTGTGTGATCTGCCGACCGATCTCGCGTCAATGATCATCGAGTAAACCTTTGAAATCCCCTCTCCTCGCAATCCCTAACCACCTATATATATGAAAACACGCCATGCCATCCTGCTCGCCACCCTCGCCACTCTCACCCTCAACCTGCCCGTGCTGGGCGCGGATCCGCCGCCCGCTGCCGACGCCCCCCCGAAGATCACCGTCGATGCCGCACGCGTCGGCGAACCGATGGCCCCGGAAATATACAGTCAGTTCATCGAGCATCTCGGGCGCTGCATTTACGGCGGCATCTGGGCTGAGATGTTAGAAGACCGCAAATTCTATCACCCTATCACGCCGGAGTTCCACCCGTATCGCTCGCTGGCCAACACCCCGTTTCCCGTGGTGGGGGCCTCGCCGTGGCAAATCGTCGGCAATGGCAAGGTGACCATGAGCACGGATCATCCGTTTGTGGGACGCCACACGCCGCTGGTTCCAGCGGACACCGGCCTGCGCCAAGGCGACCTCGGCATCACCCAAGGGAAACGCTACACCGGCTATGTCTGGCTCAAGTCCGCCGGAACTGAAGCCGCGCAAGTGAAACTCGAACTCGCGTGGGGCGATGGCGAAGCCGCGTGCAAGGCCGTGACTCTGGAGCGCATCGCCGCCGACTATCAACGCTACCCGCTGGAATTCGCGGCCGGTACCACCACTGACAAGGCGTCATTGACGTTGCGCGTGGTAAAGGGGTCCGTGCTGATAGGAACGGTTTCGCTGATGCCGGCCGACAACGTGGAAGGCCTGCGAGCCGATACCCTCGCCCTGCTCAAGGATCTCCAGGCCCCGATCTTCCGCTGGCCGGGCGGCAACTTCGTCAGCGGCTACGATTGGCGCGATGGCATTGGCGACCGCGACCGCCGCCCACCCCGCACCAACCCGGCATGGACCGGGGTGGAGCACAATGATTTCGGCATGAACGAATTCATCCGCTTCTGCCAACTCGTGAAAACCGAACCGTGGATCACCGTGAACACCGGCTTCGGCGACGCGCATTCCGCCGCTGCCCAACTCGAGTATTGCAACGGGGCCGCCGACACCGTGTGGGGCGCGCGGCGGGTCAAGAATGGGGCCGCGCAGCCGTTCGCTGTGAAGTATTGGGGCATTGGCAACGAAATGTTCGGTGGCTGGCAGTTAGGCTATATGAAACTCGATCATTATATCCTCAAACAAAACTGGGTGGCTGACACCATGCGCCAGGTCGATCCCTCGATCATCTGCATCGCCTCCGGCTGCGCCGGTCCATGGAGCCAGGGAATGCTGAAAAAATGCGCCAATCACATGAATTTCATCGCCGAGCATTTCTACACCCAGGAACGCCCCGATCTGTTAGCCCACGTCCGCCAGATCCCGGACAACATCCGCAGCAAGGCCGAGTTCCACCGCAACATGCGCAAGGAACTGCCCCAACTCAACGGCAAGGACATCCGCATCGCCATGACCGAATGGAACTATTGGTATGGACCGCACCAGTTCGGCGAGCTGGGTACCCGCTACTTCGTCAAAGACGCGACATCGTGGGCTCGGCCTTCTACGCCCAGACCGTCAATGTGATCGGTGCCATCAAGACCAGCCGGCGCAACGCCGCCTTCGAAACCACCGGCCTGGTGCTGAAACTCTATCGACAAAAGTTCGGCCAACTGCCGGTGACCACCCAGGCGTCCGGTCCGATCGACGCCCAGGCCGCCTGGAGCCTCGACCGCAAAACCCTCACCCTCGGCATCGTCAACGCCTCTAACAAAGCAGCCACCATCCCGCTCACCCTCAGCGGCGCGAAACTCAAGCCCGCCGGCACCCGCTGGCAAATCGCCGATGCGGACCCGCTCGCCTTCAACGACCCTGACCAGCCACCACGCGTGACCATCACCTGTTAGCAACCTGAAGGGTGAACTCGAGGTGGCTCCATGCAGCGTCACCCTGTATGCATTTGAGGTGGAGTAACCGTCCCGCCTGTTTTGTCAGAAATTCGCCATGGAGAAGAGCCCGAATCACCGCCCGGCACAGCCGGGACGGCCAATACTGTTCGGTTAGCAGGATGACAGACGTCCCGCCTGTCTTGGCCGACGGGCTTCCAGCCCAATACCGTTCAATTAAGCAGGAAGAGAAGAGGGCGGTTTTAACCGCAGATGAACGCAGATAGACGCAGATGAAGAGAGATTTTTGATTTTATCTGTGTTCATCTGCGTCCATCTGCGGTTCGAATTTCTTAATTGAACAGGATTGGGCTTCCAGCCTGTCCTCCTTCTATCAGAGGTCGAGAAGGTCCTAGTAACTACAGTCAGGATCTTTTGCTAGAGCGCGGGCCAGCGGTGACGGCGCGAGATCCTCCGCTGCGGCGTTGCGCTGCGTGGCGATGGTGGCCGTCGGATCGAGCCGGTTGAGCGGAATCATGGCATAGCCCGCACCGATGTCCACGCCATCGCCGGCCCGCATTTCAAAATGCAGGTGTGCCGGATATAATCCGTTAGCCGTGCCGACGGTGCCGATGCGTCCGCCGCGCGGGACGAGGGTGCCGGGGGCGACGTCGATGCGGTCGAGATGCGCGACCATCGAATGGAGGATGTGTCCATCGGGCAAGCGATGGGCGATGACGACGACCTTTCCCCAGCCGGGCGAGGATTCTCCGGCATACAGCACGAGGCCATCGGCAATGGCGAAGAGCGGATCGCCGAGGTCGGTGTTCATGCCGCCGATGCCGTTGAGATCATCGCCGAGATGACGCCCGCCGCGCTTGTCATTCATTTCCCAAAATGGCTGGGCGTTATACACCAAGCCACCGTGCTCGGATCCCAGCGGCGGATCAAAGCGCAGGGCGCGGGGGATTTGCGTCACTTGCCACGCGGCGGGAATATCCAACCGGTGATCGACTGCGCCGGCCACCGGCATCGGCAACGGCCAATCCGCGTCTTGGAAACCACCCCGCGCCAGGTTATGGGTTTGCACCATCCGCCACCCCGCCACTCCGGCAATGGCCAGCAGCACGCCGAGCAGGATGAACCGCATCCGTATGGACCAGAGATTGCGCACGTCTGGAGTTTGCACCACCCCGGGGCTTCAATCAAGACCGCCGTTTCCCCCGTCGGCAACGGGCGGCTCACAGCACCCGCACGAGCGCTGGTTCCGGTGCTTATTAGCGACGCTGCGGTTGCTGGCAGCGCCCGCGTCGCTGCCCGCCGAGAGTCCAGCGACCGTCATTTGTTAGAAATCACCTCCTGTCTGCCGGGCAATCAGGTGCCAATACCCGGCGGGGGAAGAGCTGAGCGACAAGCGGTTCAGAGTTTGCTATGTTTCACGCTTGCTTCGGCGGGCGGGCGGGCCTTGCTTCGTGACGCGATGGCGGAGGCAACGAGGCACATTCCGACGCGGCCCGCGCGGCTGGCTGGCATGACACCCGTGCGGGTGGCGGCCGGGTTGCGCCATCTGCCGGGGTTGCTGTTTTTCGATACGGCGGGCAACCTGCCAGCGTCGGCCGGACCGGCGGTGTCGGTGATTACAGCTTGTCCCGCGCGGATCCTGCGCGGCTCGATTTTCGTGGCGGCGGACCGCGCGGTGTTGCGCCAGGCTCTAACGGACATGTCGCTGTTAGGGATGGCCGAAGCACCCGGCTTCCCACTCGGCGGTCTGTGCGGCTGGGTGGATTACGAGGGCGGCTTCGTGTTCGGCGCTTTCCCCGAAATGCTGGTTTTCAACCACGCCGACCAAACGTGGTGGGAAACCGGGCGACTCTCCACATGCCTGCGCGAGCCGGTAAATGCCACGGTGGAAATCCGCCCGTTCGAGCCGACGACGACCCGCGACCAATTCCTCCACGGGGTGGAGCGGATCAAGGAATGGCTGGCGGCGGGCGATATCTATCAGGTGAATCTGTCCCAGTCCTTCGTGGCGCAAGTGACCGGTGGGTCGCTCTTCGGTCTCTACGAGGCGTTGCGCGAAGCCTCGCCCGCACCCATGGCGGCGTGGCTTTCGTTAGATGGAATAGAGGTACTAAGTGCGTCGCCGGAATTGTTTTTGAAGATCACCGGGCGCTCCATCGAGACCCGCCCGATCAAGGGAACGAGACCGCGTTTCGCCGATCCAGACGACGACCGGCGATCAGCCTGCGAACTCCAGGCATCCGCCAAGGAGATCGCCGAACTGGTGATGATCACCGACCTGCTGCGCAACGACCTCGGCCAGGTGTGCGAATTCGGCAGCGTGCAGGTGGCCGCCATGCGCCAACTCGAATCGCTCGCACAAGTCCATCACCTCGTGTCCACCGTCACCGGTACCCTGCGCCAGGACACCGACGCGATCGACGCGCTCGCCGCCTGCTTCCCCGGCGGCAGCATCACCGGCGCACCGAAAAAACGCGCCATGGAAATCATCCGCGAACTCGAACAGCGCCCGCGCGGCATCTACTGTGGTGCCATCGGTTGGTTCGGATCTAACGGAGAATGCTCGTTCAATATCGCCATCCGCACGCTGGTCAGGAATGGCCAACAACTTGTCTATCAGGTAGGTGCCGGCATCGTCGCCGACTCCGACCCCGCGCTGGAATACGAGGAAACCCTCCACAAGGCCGCCGGCATCCGCCTCGCCGTTAACGCAGTTGCCAAGCGCCACCCCCACAACAGCCATCAGCGCACAGATCGCGAGTCGCATGTCGAGAATCGCAAATCGTCGATCGTGGATTGAAGACTGCAGATTGAAGATTGCAGATTGAAGATTGCAGATTGAAGATTGCAGATTGAAGATTGCAGATTGCAGATTGAAGATGGCGTCCATCCGCACACCAACGCGACAACCCAGTCATCATGCAGACGATGTCCTCGCCATGCTGATGAGTCCTTGGTTTTCCCTACAGTATTTTTTTGCCGCTAAAATGCGCAAGATACGCAATAAGCCTGATGGTAATCATTTTTTGTGGTTTCTGTGCCTCTTTGCGGCTAACTGAATGTATTCCAACTCAGGGACTGCTCAGTAAGTTTCATCTGCAC
>JAPLUJ010000493.1:0-5624 GCA_026397695.1 Verrucomicrobiota bacterium
TGCACGTCCCGCTTGCGAGCCTCATCCTGATAGTGCTGCTGCTTCCCGCCGCCGCACGCGCCCAAACCACCGGCACCAAGCCGATCACGGAGAAGCCGATCACGGAGAAGCCGATCACGGAGAAGCCGGTCGCGGAAAAACCGGTCGCGCCGGCATCTAACACGCCGCCCGGCTACGCCGGTTCGGCCAGTTGCCGGGAATGCCACGCCAAGTTTTACACCCTGTGGTCCACCTCGTTCCATGGACTGGCGATGCAGCCGTACAGCGCCAAGCTGGCGCAAACCATGCTCACCCCGCAGGCGGCGGACATCATTGCTGGCCGCTATCGATTCCGCGCGGATCTTCTAACGGGCGAGGTTATTGAACGCAGTGACGATGGCGAGCGGCGGTACCGGATCACGCAGACCACGGGCGGCAAGAATGTTTATTATTTCCTGACTCCGCTGGAGCGCGGCTGGTTGCAGGTATTGCCGGTGGCCTATGATGTCCGCCGCAAGGAATGGTTCGACACCACCGCCAGCGCGGTGCGGCATTTCGGCGACCGCCGCGACGTGGCATTGTACTGGAAGGAACGCCAGTTGACCTTCAATACCTCATGCTTCAGTTGCCACGTCAGCCAACTAGCGAAAAACTACGACCTCAAATCCGATAGCTATCACACCACCTGGGCCGAGCCGGGTATCAATTGTGAAACCTGTCACGGCCCGTCGGCGGAGCACGCGCGGATGTTCCGCGAGTTGCCAGCCAACCAGCCCGCGCCGGCGGACATCAAGCTGATCGTGATGAAAAAACTCAGCATCGAGCAGCGCAACGCGACGTGCGCCCCATGCCATGCCAGAATGTCGCCGGTGACGAGCCAATTCACGCCGGGAGATCGCTACTTCGATCACTTCGATCTAACGTGTTTTGAGAACGCGGATTTTTATCCCGACGGCCGCGACCTCGGCGAAAATTATACCTATACCCAGTGGCGGCTCAGCCCGTGCGTCAAGTCCGGCCAACTCGATTGCATCCACTGCCACACCTCCAGCGGGCGTTACCGTTTCGCTGACCCGGCCACCGCCAACAACGCCTGCCTGCCGTGCCATGAGCAACGCGTGAAAAACGCCGCCGCCCACACCCATCACAAAGCGGCCACACCCGCCAGCCAGTGCGTCTCCTGCCACATGCCGATGACGGAATTCGCGCGCATGCGCCGCACCGACCATTCGATGCGCCCGCCAACCCCCGCGACCACGCTCGCCTACAAGTCACCCAATGCTTGCAACCTCTGCCATAACAAAAAGGATGCCGCGTGGGCCGATATGTCCGTGCGCAAATGGCACTCCCGCGACTATCAGAAACCGGTGCTCGAACGCGCGGCCCTGATCGCCGCGGCACGCCACGGCGACTGGACGCAACTGCCGGCCATCCTCGCTTATCTAGCAAGTCCAGAACGCGAGGAAATCCACACCGTTTCGCTAGTTAGACTGTTAGCCAACTGCCCCGCCAACGACAAATGGCCGGTGTTGCACAAGCTGGCGGACGACGCCTCGCCGCTGGTGCGGGCCGCCGTGGCCGAAGTTCTAGGCGAACGCTTGGACGCGGCCAATGCCGCCGCGCTGTTCAAGGGTGCCGGCGATGATTTCCGCTTGGTGCGGGTGCGCGCCGCCGCCGCACTGGCCGCCATCCCCGAGGACAAACTGCCCGAGGATCAACGCCGCCGGGTGGGTGACGCGGTGGCCGAGTTGATGGAGTCGATGAAGTCGCGCCCCGACGACATGGGGTCGCACTATAACCTCGGCAATTTCCACATGGCACGCGGTCAAATGCCGCAGGCGGTCAGCGAATTCGAGACCGCCACGCGCTTGCAGCCCGACGCGCTGCCGCCGTATGTGAACGCCGCCCTCGCCTACAACGCGCTGGGCCAAAACGACAAGGCGGAAAGCAGCCTGCGCCGCGCCCTCACTTTTGATCCCGCCAACGCCCCGGCCCAGTTGAACCTCGGCATGTTGTTGGCCGAAATGGGCCGCATGGCCGACGCCGAACAGGCGTTCCGTGCCGCGTTCAAAGCCAACCCGAAATCCGCCCAGGCGGCATACAACCTCGGTGTTATGTTAGCTAACGATCACCCCGCGGAAGCGCTCGATTGGTGCCGTCAGGCTGCCACCCTGGGCCAGGATAACCCGCAATACGGATATACATATGCGTTTTACCTGCAACGTGCCGGCCAACCCGACCAGGCACTTCAGGCGATTCGCGCCGTGCGCAAGAACCACCCGACGCACGATGACAGCGCCCGCTTGGAACAGTCACTGCTGCGGGGAAAAAAATGATCACGCAAGCCATCCCTCCGGTTGCCGCATCCGCCACATAGTGCGAGTCTCCAAACCCTCCACGGCATGATCCGCTATACCCACCCGATGATTTACCCCCGACCAACGCCAGCAGATGACCGACTTGGAGCGCCTCCGCCACTCGTGCGCCCACGTCATGGCCACCGCCATCCTGCGCATCTGGCCGGATGCCCAGTTCGCCTACGGCCCGCCGATCGAAAGCGGCTTCTACTACGACTTCGACATGAAGCACCGGATCACCCCGGACGACTTCGAAAAAATCGAGGCCGAAATGCGCAAAATCGCCAAGGACAACCAGAAATTCGAGTGGCGTGCGCTGACCCGCGACGAGGCGCAGGCGATGGCGCAGAGCGGCCGTCTCGGCGGGCTGAGCGAACGCCCCGGCAACCCGAGCCGCTTCAAGCTCGACCTCATCGAAAAAATCCCGGAAGGCGAGGAAATCTCGTGCTTCCAAAATGGTGAGTTCATCGACCTGTGCGCCGGCCCCCACGTCGGCTACACATCCAAATGCAAGAACGTGAAACTCATGTCGGTGTCGTCGTCGTTCTATCTGGGAGATGAATCGAAAGGCCAGCTCCAGCGACTCTACGGCACCGCCTTCGAGAGCAAGGAGTTGTTAGAAGAACACCTGATCCGCTTGGAGGAAGCGAAAAAGCGCGACCATCGGCGGCTCGGCCGGGAACTCGGGTTGTTTCACATCGACGAGATGGTCGGCCAGGGGCTGGTGCTGTGGAAACCCAAGGGAGCGCTGGTGCGCCGCGCACTGCAGGATTTCATCACGGAGGAACTCGACAAGCAGGGGTACTCGCAGGTGTTCACCCCGCATATCGGCAAGCTCGATCTCTATCGGACATCCGGCCACTTCCCCTACTATCAGGACAGCCAGTTCGCGGCCATCGCCGAACGCGACGTGCTGGAAAAACTCGCCGACGAGGACGCCAGTTGCGCCACCCTGATCAACGGCCTGGCGGATGGAACGTTCGAGGGTTACCTGCTCAAGCCGATGAATTGCCCGCACCATATCAGGATCTTCGCCAGCGACCCGCATTCCTACCGCGATCTGCCGGTTAGACTGGCGGAGTTCGGCACGGTGTACCGCTGGGAACAATCCGGCGAACTCGGCGGCATGACCCGGGTGCGCGGCTTCACCCAGGACGACGCGCATTTGTTCTGCACGCCCGACCAAGTGGCCGCCGAAGTCACCGGCTGTCTGGACCTGGTGAAAAAGGTGCTGGGCACGCTGGGCATGAACGATTACCGGGTGCGCCTGTCGCTGCGCGATGCGACGAGCGACAAATATGTCGGCTCTAGCGAAAACTGGGAAAAGGCCGAAGCCGCACTGCGCGAAGTGGTGCAAACCCTCGGCGTAGAATATGCCGAGGAAATCGGCGAGGCCGCGTTCTACGGCCCCAAGATCGACTTCGTCGTCAAGGACGTCATCGGCCGTGAATGGCAACTCGGCACCGTGCAGGTGGACTACAATCTGCCTGTTAGATTCGGTCTGAGTTATGTTGGTGCGGACAACCAGCCGCACGTTCCGGTGATGATCCACCGCGCGCCCTTCGGCTCGATGGAACGCTTCACCGGCCTGCTCATCGAACACTTTGAGGGCAAATTCCCCACCTGGCTCGCCCCTGAGCAAGTCCGCGTTCTCCCCATCTCCGATAAAACCCTCGACTTTGCCGAATCCGTCGCCGCCCAACTCGCCGATGCCGGCGTGCGCGTCACCGTGGACCGCGATTCTGACAAAATCGGTGCGAAAATCCGCCTCGCCCGTCTTGCACGCGTCCCATACATGCTTGTCATCGGCGCGCGCGAAGCCGACGTCCCGTATATGCTCGTCATCGGTGCCCGCGAAGCCGAGGATGGCACGGTGTCCGTGCGCCACCGCGACAAGGACGACATGGGGGCGGTACCGCTGGAGGAATTCATATCTAACATCACGGAGGAAATCAAGAACCGGAGATTATAGGCGGCGGGCTGTGGACTGCGGTGAAGCGCGCGCTTCACCGCTTTGGAGATATAACTCCGCTTGCCGGAAATATGTGGATTGATCCAACGATCAAGGATGGGCGATCTCCGAATCGCCCTTGACCATGGAAGACAAGCAATAGCAAACTGTTTTCGCGCCTTGGCGCTTTGCTGACAGTTGATGGACTCATATGACATCAGACACGGAGCGGGACGCTCCGCACACGGTCTGGAGCCAGCGGCTCCAGCTACGCTGCGATCTATTGCCGCCACTATTGAATTGTCACTTCTAATTCATAACGATGGCACCACGCCATCCGTCATTGAAATGTTAGAAGCATGGTGGCGGGGCGCGGCAGCCATGCTCGCGGCGACTTCCAGGATCCGGCAGACGCCATTTTGGATAGAGAAGCGGACATTGTGACCGCAGAGGATGGCGCCGAAGATGCGGTCGGAGTCCTGTGTCCGCACCGCCGGGCGCGGGTCGAGCGCGAGGGCTTCGCGGATCACGGCTTGGGCGCGCTCCGGCAGGCGGGCGAATTCCTCACGCGCCGCAGCCGCAACCTCCACCTCCAGGCTCGGCATGGGATCCCGGGCGAAGCCTGCCGCCGCGCCGGGGATGGCCTCGGCATAGGGCAGATAGGGTTTGATGTCATAGAGCGGCGTGCCGTCCAACAGATCCACGCCGCCTAACAACAGCACGGGCGCATCCCGCGCGGACATGTCAATACCTTCGAGGCGCACCAGCGACAGGCCGAGGTTGTTAGGGCGGAAGGTCGCGCGGCTGGCGAACACGCCGACGCGCTGGTTGCCGCCCAGGCGGGGCGGGCGAACGGTGGGCTTCCACCCCTGCCCGGCGGTGGCATGGAAGCCGAAGATCAGCCACAAATGGGAGAACCCATCGAGGCCGCGGATGGTCTCCGGGCTGCGGCAGGACTCGTGGAAAACCACCTGCCCCCACGCGCTCGGGCACAACCCCGGCTGGCGCGGAACGCCGAATTTTCCACCGAAGCATGTGTGGACCGTGGCAATCGGATAGATAGTCATACCATTTCCTGAAGATGGTATCAGCGGGTGGAGGAAGGTGTTTAGTTAGAGAAACGCCCCCTTCCCGGGTAAAGTCTCAGCGTGTTTTGAAGTGAAGGCTGGTGCGCAACACGCCGCCTTCGCGGCGGGTGTGGACGGTAAGTTTGTCCATATCATCCATGGCGTGGATAAAATCACCGGCCATTTTCAGTCGTTCGGGAGACATCCCGTCGGCACCGAAGATGGCGGCGGAGTTTTTATCGACCACCTTGAGGGTTTCACGTGAGAATT
>JAPLUJ010000493.1:5662-6227 GCA_026397695.1 Verrucomicrobiota bacterium
GTCGTGCCACCTTTGGCGGCCTTGTTGACGAGATCGATGGCTTGGTTTTTCGAGGTGGAGGCGACGAACCACTGATCCCCCACGGTCACCGAGGGCAGGAAGTCATCATTGAAAAACGGCATCGAGATGAACCATGTCGTCAAACCGCCTTTTTCGGAGCTGATCGGTTTTTGCATCGGTATTTCCTTGCCGTTCATTTCGCTGATGATTGCCAGGATGCCGGTGGCGCAGGTATTCATTTTCTCCCACGAAGCGGCGAGTTTGGTGCGATCCGTCAGCGGTGCAATCAAGGAAATCCGCGGGAATTTCCCCTCATCGACGACCGCTTGGGGAATCCCCGGCATCGCGGGAACCGAACCATTGAGGTCGATGATCAGCGCTCTTTCGCGACCGAGGCTGCCTTGGAAATCACCGCTTAAAACATCCCACAGCGCCACCGCGTCCTTGCGGAATTTGGTGTCGAACAGCTTGGCCATGTGCCTGAATTCGGGCATCTGTTCTTCCGCCATTTTCACCTCCGAGACTTTCATGGTCATCGCGTAAACCGTTTCGAACAAGGCCTCGA
>JAPLUJ010000493.1:6304-11335 GCA_026397695.1 Verrucomicrobiota bacterium
GCGGCATCGGCGGTCATGTTCGCGAACATCACCACATCATCCGCGTCGCCCAACGGGGCGAGTTTGTTAGACGCTTGCCAATCGACCGCGCCGTTGTCGGTGCCGCCGTATGACTCGATCTTGAAACCCTCATCGAAAAACGCGGCCACGCCGAGAGCATCGTTGCCAGCCAGTTTGCGCAATGCGGTCTCACGTTCGCCGACCATGCGCAGCAGGGCTTCGAGGTCGCGGGTATCACCGAGTCCTTCGGCACCCGCCAGTCCGTCGCGCAGTCCGTTGGCCATGTCGGACAATCCGCCGGCGGCGGCTATCAGTTTGTCCGTCGCATCCTTGCGACCGTACATCACCGCTGCGAGTTCCTTGGACGCATAGGCATCGCAGAATGCCAGAGCGTCTGAAGCCACCAGCGACTGGCCCGGGTCGGCGGCGAAGTTCAGGTCATCCACGGATGAGCCGATGAACAGGACCACGTAGTCACCGAGGGTTCCGCTGACGGCGACCAGGTTCTTTTTCGCGATGGCTTCCAGCAGTTTATCAAGCACCGCAGGTTCCATCATTTCCTCCATTTCGTCGCGGCCATCTTCCATCGATTTGGCGAGTTTCGCGCCGGAAACCTTCTGGCCCAGGAATTTTTGGCCGGCTTTTTCGACTTCGATGGGTTCACCGCCTTCTTCGAGTTGACCGAGGTTTTCGACGAGTGCGGCGATTTGCTGGCTGGCGGCGGCTAGATTCTCGGCGCTCGACCGGAACGCGAGATACAGCGGCGGCATTTTCATGCGTTCGATCAAGGCGACACCCGACTCCGGATCGGCGAGCATATTCTTGATCAATTCCGGGCCGTATTGCTCCGCGAATGCTGGTGCCATCGAAGAAAAATCCCCGGTTTTGGCGGCCGCCGCGAAAGCCTTGGCAAGCATGCGCATTTGGAAATAACCCATCCGGCGGTAGGCAGTGAGCAGATTCGCGCCTTGATCGCCAGCCGTCTTGCCCAGTGCGATGGTGAACTCCGAACCTAACAGTGCCGCAGGACCGGCTGGCTCGGCGGCCTGCTCGGCGGCCTGCTCGGCGGCCGCATCCTCGACGGGTTCAAAGCCCATGCCCATCTGCATTTTGACGAACTGCCAGAATTTGCTGGATTTGACGCGATCCACGGATTTCGACCCTTGGTGAATCGCCATGACGACTTCCGTGTCCTGTGGCAAATACTTCACGAATCCAAGCTTGGCCGCACGTTCCGCCGCACTCATGGCGACAGTTTTGGCCGCAGGTGCGGGGGCTGCTGGCGTCGCTGGCGCGGGTTTCTCCACCACTTCCTGCACCACTTCCTGCACCGCCTCCTGCACCGCCAGTGGTGCCCCGGGTGCCTTGACCTCTTGCTTTTTATTGCACGCCCCAAGGCTCAGCACCACGGCGGAAACCACCCAACAATGAGATTGAATTTTCATGGACCCCGCCAATTAGCATGAATTCCGGCACTCCAGCAAGCAGATTGGGTGCAATCGTCTTGAAAAAACCGGGTTGCGGAAACCGCTGGATTGTGGAAGCTTTGGCTCGTCGTTATGGTTCTCTCCTCACCACCCACCCGCAACGAGCCATTTCCCTTTGAATTGGTGCGTCCGAAACTCGAACGTGTGGAAGCCTCCATCCGCGATCAGGTCCACGGTTTTGATCCCGCCATCGAGCCTTACGTTTCATATATCTGCAACACCTCGGGCAAACGCATCCGGCCAGCCCTTGCCATCCTCGTCGGTGGAGCCGCCGGCGGCGTCACTGACGACCATGTGAAACTCGGCGTGATTCTAGAACTCATCCACATGGCCACCCTGGTCCACGACGACATCATCGACGGCGCAATCACCCGCCGCATGGTGGCCACCGCCAACGCCAAATGGGGCAACGCCCTGTCGGTCTTGCTAGGCGACGCGTTGTTTTCCCACGCGCTGACCCTCGCCACGGATTTCAACAGCATCGACATCTGCCGCAAGGTCGGCAACGCCGCCCGCGAAGTCTGCCAAGGGGAAATCATCCAGAACCAGCGCCGCTTCGACCTCACCTTCACCAAGGCCGATTATTTCCGCATGATCGGCATGAAAACCGGCTCCCTGTTCGCCGCCGCCACCGGCCTGGCCGGCAAGCTTTCCGACCTCAATGAGGAGAGCGAAGCACAACTCGCCGCCTACGGCATGAAACTCGGCACCGCCTATCAGATTTACGACGATTGCCTGGATCTTGTGGGCACCGAGGAAATCGTCGGCAAAACGCTGCGCACCGATTTGCTCAAGGGCAAGCTCACCCTGCCCATCCTCAATCTCCTGGAAACCGCCTCCGAGCCCCAGCGCATCAAACTCAACAAACGCATCCTCGAACAGGAACCGCTCGACCTGCCGGTTTTGTTAGGCATCGCCGAATACGAAGGTGCCATCGAAAATGCCGTGGACACCGCGCTCGACCTGCTGGCCCAAAGCCGCAAGGACCTCGCCCCGCTCGGTGAGTCCGTACATGCCGACGCGCTGGTGCAAATCACCCGCTTCCTGGCCGGCCTGCTGGAAAAGTGCCGGCGGTGAGTGGCAGCGGACATGAAGCCCCATCTCACCGCCATAGTCGCGATGACTCCCGGCCGGGTGATCGGACGGGCCGGAGCCATGCCGTGGCATTTGCCGGAGGATCTAACGTTTTTCAAGCGGGTGACCACCGGCCATCCGGTGGTGATGGGGAGGAAAACCTTTGAAGCGATCGGCCGGCCGCTGCCGCAACGCCGGAACATAGTGCTCACCAGAAACCCGGCATGGTCCGCGCCGGGGGTGGAGGTGATCCACCGGCCGGACGATCTGACACAACTGCCGGGCTTGGAGGGACCGGTGTTCATCATCGGCGGCGCGGAAATTTACGCGGCGTTTCTGCCGGCAACCGCTGAGTTGTTAGTGAGCAAGCTGTTCGCGGAGCATGCGGGCGACACCCGCTTTCCGGAGTTTGAAAGCGCCTTTGCGGATGCGGGGGTGGTGGCAACCCATGAGTTCTTCGAAGTCCGGCGGTGGCACCGGCAGTGAGGCATCAGGGAGTGTGTTCTTTGATCCCATGCGTCCCATCAGTCCCATCGCCATGCCCGGCCGATCTAACACCTCACTGATTTTTCGGCAGGTGCCAGATGGGGGTTTGTTCGATTTGTTCCTTGAGGGCCGGGAACAGCTTGACCGCGGCTTCAAACTCGTAGGGAATCACGACGATCAACTGGAGTTGAAGGGCTGCGCTGAACAGGAACACGAAAGTGGCGACGCGCCACGGCTGGAGTGGCGCGGCTGTGCCGCGGACTTTCGCGGAAAGATAGGCCATGATGCCGCAAACCGGCGAGATGATGGCCCAGACGAGGCCGCTGCTGATGAAAAACCACGGCAGGAAACTAGTCGCGCAGGCAATCATGAGGTGGATGGGCTGCATGAGAGGAGCGGCGATGACGCGGTGCCCGCCGGTTTGATCCCACAGCGGGCGGCCCAGACGTTTGGCGGTGAAATAAGCCATGATCTGGCAAATCGGTGCGAGCAAGCTCCAGCCGAAACCGATGCCCAGGCATAGCACGCGTGCCGAGCGCCGGGTGGCATCCGCGAGACTGAGGAGCGAACCATCGTCGTTGACGACCTTGAGACCTAACAACCATTTCCCGGGCGTGGTGCCGAGGCGGTGCAGGAGGAAGGTTTCCAGCACGAACCAGGGTACGTATTGCAACAGGATGATCCACGGATTAACCAATATGGCCTCGATGTCGCGACCGATGGCCCACAGGACAATCCACCAGACACCCGCAAACAGACAAAGATCCAACCAGCGTGCCCAAAAACGCCGGATCAAACCATGTGCGGCAGGCAATGGCGGCGGCGCGGGACTACCCGCATCATCCGCCGGTGACGCGTAGGGCGTGTCGTGGTCCTCAACGGGCCGGTCGAACTCGCGCTCGAACAGGCTGATTTCTATCAACGGCCGCCATGCGGAAAGTCCTTCGTGCCATGCGGGCGTGGTGGCCAGCAACTCGCCGCACTCGATTTTTTTGCGCACATCGAAGTCGTGGATCGGCCCGATTTTCTCGCCGTTTTGGATGATCCAGAGGTCCATGGTTCAGAGGTTGCGCAGGGATTTTGCGGCGTCGCTACGGGCGGCGAAGAACGCCGGGACCAGGGCCGCCAGCGAACACAGGATGAAGGCCATCAATCCAATGATCGCTTGCTCGAGCGGATTGTTATGGGCGGGCAGCACGCCGAAACCGGTAAACGAGGCGGCAAAAGGATCAAATCCGAGCGCACGGAACACGCCCTGGATGGGACCGCGGAAATGGATGACCACCCGGCCAAGGCCGACGCCCAGCGCCGCACCTAACAACCCAAGGATCATTCCCTGATAGAGAAAAACCAGCACGATCTGCCCGGGTGCCGCGCCGAGGGCTTTCATGACACCGATTTCCTGACGTTTCTGGATGGTGACGGTGAACATGACGGCCATCATGGAGAACGCGGACACCAGCACGATGAACGAGAGCGCGAAATACATCATCACCCGCTGTTGGTTGATCAGGGCGAAAAACGTCTGGTATTGATCGCCCCATGTCAGCAGCGACCATTCCGGGCCAAGGATGATCCGGGCTTGCGCGGCGACTTGTTCCGCGGCGTAGGCGTCGTCGAGGCGCAGGGCAATGCCTTGCACGGCATCCCCCAGACCGGCGAGATCCTGTGCCAGCGGCAGTGGCACGAAGAGATCGGGCGTGACGGCCATCTGCGATGCCTGATAGATACCGGTCACCTTGACTTCCTTGGGCAGCACGATGTTTTTCAGACCTTTCAACGTTTCCCCATCCATTTTTTCGGGATCGGTGGCATTGAGATCGTGGATGGCCTGTGCGATGGCTTCACGGGTTTTAGCCGCGAACCGATAGACCCCGGCGGCCGGGTCTTTGTCACCGGAATTCAGGGATTCCAGCAGCGTTTCCAGCAATTCCCGCTCGGGATTAGGTATGTCCGCAGCGCACAAACCAAACAGCGGCTGATA
>JAPLUJ010000493.1:11344-16966 GCA_026397695.1 Verrucomicrobiota bacterium
CCAGCGTGTCGATGGCGATGGTGGATTGCTCACCGTCCGGTTGCCACGCGGCGGCCAGGGCTGCGGTGGATTTTCCCCAGACATCCGCAAAGGCCTCGCGCACGGGTGGTTTTTCGGTGGCTTTGTAGGCACGCATGACCTCCTCGAAGTTGCGCGTCGAATAAAGCCGGATCGTGTCGCCCACGTGGATGGCGAGTTGCTCGGCGAGGATCGAGGAAACCACCGCCCGGTCGTCAATGCCGAGATCCGCCGATGAATCCGGGTGGTTTTTCAGGTCGAGCATTTTGGCAATGCCTGCAACTTGGGCGGGGTCCGAGGTGTCGATGCCGCGGAACATGACCGGGCGCTGCCAGGTTGCGACGTCGATGATGACGTTGTCCGAGACGTAAGCGGTGGCGGCCTCAACCCGTGGCAAGGATGTGGCTTTCACGGCGGTTTCCTGCCACCCGGCGAGCGGGGTTTCGCCGGGGCCGAAGGTTGGCTGGCGCAACAGGATGTGCGGGGTAAAGCCTAACAGCCGGCCCTTCACATCGCGTTCCAGACCGGCGTAAACCGCCATCACCACGACGAGCACCAGCACCCCTAGCATCACGCCGATCAACGAGATCAGCGTGAACGACGAAAGCACCGCGCGGCGCGGATTGAGATACCGCCGGGCGAGCAGGAAACTGAAGGATCGTCTTTGGATGCCGATTGCTAACTAATGCCCGGCGATTACGCAAGTGATACCTGTCAGGACCGTGATTGGAAAATTGAGATTGGAAATTGGCAATTTGAAATTCGCGCGGCGCGTTTATTCCAAAGCTCTCAAGCCGATGAGATCGAGCAGGCGCTGGAGGTCGTCGTGGCCATAGTATTCGATTTCTATTTTACCTTTTTTCGCGGCGTGCAGGATGGCGACATGGGTTGCGAGATACTCGCGGAGGCGGTGGGTGATGGCGCGGATGTGGATGTCCACCTCGCGCGGCGCGGCGGTCTTTTTCAACTCACCGGGTTCGCCAAGCGCCCCGTCGAGAAACGATTGGGCGAGTTTCTCCACGGCTCTCACCGTGAGATGACGGCGCATCACCTGATCCGCAACGACCAACTGGTAGTCGCGGTCCTTGATCGAGAGAATGGCTTTGGCGTGACCAACGGTCAGGCGTCCCTGGGCAACGTGCAATTGGATGTCCGGGTGCAAGTCTAGCAGGCGCATCGTGTTGGCGACGCTGGCGCGGGACTTGCCTACGCGGCCGGCGATCTCTTCCTGCTTCATCGAGAATTCCTTCGCCAGACGGACGAAGCCGGCGGCTTCTTCCATCGGGTTGAGATCCTCGCGCTGGAGGTTTTCAATAAGCGCCATTTCCAATACGTCGCGGTCGGATGCCTCGCGTTCGATGACCGGCACGGTGGCAAGTCCGAGTTTGCCGGAAGCCCGCCAACGGCGCTCACCGGCGATGATTTCGAGTTTGCCATCCACGGCTCGCACAAGAAGCGGCTGGATCACACCATGCTGGCGGATCGATTCCACGAGTTCATCCAGCGGGGACTCGCCGAACTGCGTGCGCGGTTGCAAGGGGCTGGGCACCACCTGGTCTATCGGCACGTCGCGAACCCGTTTGAAATCGTTCTGACCCACAGGGGAATCCAGCATCGGCGCGGGCGTGCTTTTTCTAATCAGTGCTCCGAGTCCTTTTCCAAGTGCCTGTTTCGTCATGGGGGGATAGCATTACGCAAACCCTCCGGAATATCCAAGCGGAATTAGCGCGATTTTCCAGATCAGCACGACCCGACAGCCTCCGCCTCACGTGTTTGCGGCATCCCTGCAAAAATTGGGCGCAAGGCATTGCAATTCGATCTTTTTGACGGCATCAAAAGCACGTGCCAAAAGCTGTCTCACCGGTGGACCGGGCAAACTGACAAAAAACGCGCTTTCCGCGTAACTCTCCCTTGCCCCGGCGCTGCGGATGATGCATCCTGCGGCGCGGCTGTGCTCAGCGAAGGGCAGCCACTCGATCTGGATCACCACCGTGATAAGCAATCGCAGACGTCTCAACCCACCTCTTGCCTCATCACTCAATTAACCAGAATCATCCCATGCTCCAAATCAATCCAGACCTCACCGACCTCGTCTCCGATGCCGCGTCGGGACTGCTCGCACGCCTCCAAGCCAAGGCCACCATCACCTCCGCCGCTCCCGGCCGCGTCAACCTCATCGGCGAACACATCGACTATTGCGACGGCTTTGTCATGCCCTTCGCCATCGACCGCTACATCGTCATCGCCGGCTGTGCCAACGGTACCTCCAAAGCCCGCATCGCCGACCACACCTTCCCCGAGCTCGTCATGTTAGACCTCACGCAACCCCAGGAGGAAGGCTCGCCGAAGTGGTCGAACTACCTCCGCGGCGTCATCCGCGGGTTCCAGGACCGCGGCCACCACATCCCGGGCTTCGACGCCTTCATCCTCTCGTCCGTCCCCGGCGGCGCCGGACTGTCCTCGTCCGCCGCACTCGAGTGCGCCACCGCCACTTTTCTCGAAGGTCTGTTAGACACCCGGCTCGACACCCGCGAAAAAGCACTGCTCTGCCAGAAAGCCGAACACGACTTCGCTCATGTCCCCTGTGGCATCATGGATCAATTCTCCTCCGCCTTCGGCAAACCCAACCGCCTCGTCCTCATCGACTGCCAGTCCGGCGAACCGGAACTCGTGCCCTTCGATAACCCGGACCTCACCGTGCTGGTATCTAACACCATGGTGCACCACGAACTCTCCGACGGCGGCTACGCGGCCCGCCGCAAACACACCGAGGACGGCCTCACCCTGCTCGGCAAAGCATCCTGGCGCGACGTCACGTCCGCCGACGTGCAGGCCAATTGGGAAAAACTCGGCGCTCCCGTCAACCGTCGCGCCCGCCACGTCGTCGGTGAGATTTCCCGCACCATCGCCGCCGCCGCCGCACTCGCGAGAAACGATTTCGAAACCCTCGGCCCGCTAATGGCCGCCAGTCACGATTCGTTACGCGACGACTTTGAAGTGTCCTGCAAGGAACTCGATATCATGGTGGAAATCGCCCGCAAGATCGGTCGCAACGGCGGCGTCATCGGCGCCCGTATGACCGGCGGCGGCTTCGGCGGATCCACCGTCACCCTCTGCGAAAGCCGCAAGGCCTCGGACATCGCCGCCACCCTCTCCACCGAATACGCAAAGACCACCGGCATCATCCCCCAGATCTTCGCCTCACGCCCGTCGCAAGGCGCCCATCTGGTGCAATGAGAGTGAATCACTCGTCCTCCGCTGTCTTGCGGCCGTGCTCGGCGATGATCTTGGCTTCCTGATCCTTGGGCACGTCCTCATAGCGCTCAAAACGCTCCTTGTGGCGGCCACGCCCGGCGGTAATCGCCCGGAGTTGACTGGAATACTGATAGAGCTCGGCTTGCGGAACCTGTGCCACAACCACCTCGAAGCGACCCTCGGATTCCATGCCGATGATCCGACCGCGCCGTCCTGATAGATCCGCCAACACCGAACCGACAGCGTCGGACGGCACCTTGATGCGCAGTTCCATCACCGGTTCTAACAACTTTGGCCGGGCCGACAGAAACGCCTCGTTGAAGGCTGCCTTGCCGGCGATCTGGAACGCGATGTCCTTGGAATCCACCGTGTGTTGTTTGCCATCGTAAAAATCCACCTTCACGTCAGTAACGGGGAATCCGCCGTAGGGTCCGGCCGCGCAGGCAGTCTGCACGCCCTTCTCTACGGACGGCACAAATACCCGGTCCACATTGCTGCCTACCAGCGAATGCGTGAACACCACCCCGCTTTCCGAAGGCAACGACTCAATGCGCATCCACACCTCGGCAAACTGCCCCGCCCCCCCGGTCTGTTTCTTGTGGCGGTGCTTGGCATCACCGCGCCCGGATATGGTCGCCCGATACGAAACCCGCGGCTCGACCAGCTCAACCTCCACATTGAAGCGCCGCTTGAGTTCCTCCGCCATGACCTGGAGTTGCAACTCACCCTGGCCGGAAACGATCGTCTGCCCGACCTCCGGATCAAAGTGATATTCAAACGTCGGATCCTCCTCGCGCAACGCGGACAGCCCCTCGCCGAGTTTGTTCAAGTCCGCCCGCGACTTGGCAACCAGCGCGCCACGGGTGTTAGGCGCGGGGAATTCCACGCCCGCCAAAGTTACTTGGCGCGCGGCGGCGCACAGCGTATCCCCGGCACGAGTGGCTCGCAGTTTCACGACGGCACCGATGTCTCCTGCGTGCAGTACCGGAACCGGCTCGCGGGACGCGCCATTCACGCGATACAACTGGCCGATCCGCTCGGTTTCACCACGGTTGACGTTGACCAACTCCGAACCGGAGGTCACATCGCCACTGTAAACCCGGAAAAATGATAGATTTCCGACGTGTGTTTCGTGCACCGTCTTGAACACGAATGCCACACTCTGGCCGTCGTCCAAAGCCACCGCAACCTCCGCACCCGTTGGAGTTTTTGCGGTGACCGTAGCCCGATCCACCGGCGATGCGCCGAATTTCGCAATGAAATCCAAAAGCCGCGAAACCCCAATGTTTCGCGCACCCGCTGCGGCATACAGCGGAACCACCAAGCCCTTCTGCACCGCCGCATGAACGTGCGCCCGCAAATCCTCTTCGGACAGCGTGCCCGATTCGAAAAATTTCTCCAACAACGCATCATCGGACTCCGCCACCATATCGATCAACTGTTGGTGCAGTTCGGTCACCCGATCCTTGAGATCACCTTCGGCGGGCTTTCCCGTGAATTTCCCGCTGCCGTCCTCGGCGTAAGTGATCACCTCGGAGCGCATCACATCCAGCACCGATCGGAACCCCGGCCCGGCATCCACCGGCAAGGTCATCGGAAACACCCGCGCACCATAGTGCTCGCGTGCCTCCTCAAGAATCTCATCATAGTTCGCACGCTCCCGGTCCAGCAGACTGACCACGAGAAACCGCGGAATTCCATAGTCACCGGCCGCCGTCCATGCCTCGTCGGCGCCGGTTTCCACGCCGCTCACGCCGCTGATCACAATCACCGCCGCATCCGCCACCCGCAGCGCGCTCAGCGGCTCGCTGATGAAGTCGGGCGTGCCCGGACAATCAATGATGTTGATTTCCCGACCCAGCCACTCGGCCGCCATCAACGTCGCATGAACCGATTGATGGTGCTCTTTCTCATCGGGATGAAAATCGGAAACCGTGCTTCCTTGCTCGATGGTTCCCGCGCGGGTGATTTTCCCGGCGCACACCAGCATCGCTTCGCAAAGCAGGGTTTTTCCGGTAGAGGCATGGCCGACAACAGCAAAGTTGCGGATCTCAGGAGCACGAAATTCTTTCATAAATCGTTCGGGTGGGTGGTGGTGGTTGATTGAAGGATAGCTCGGATGTGCGGCTATTAGGAACCATGGATGGCCCGGCGTCAACTACCGCTATTACCGGCAACCATCTGATACAACTGGAGACTCAAATTATAGAAAATGTTGCTTGCATTGCCGATGGGCATGGGCTATGAAGCCGGGCATGGCAACGAAGCGATGGATTGTTCCGTGGAAGGATTCGGTGGTGAAGCCGGCGTTTTACCACTGTATTTCGCGGGTGGTGGACCGGAAATTGG
>JAPLUJ010000408.1:0-4299 GCA_026397695.1 Verrucomicrobiota bacterium
AATGACTGCGAACGGTGTATTATCCTTGCATGACCATCCCACGTCGATGACCCCATTCCGCGAAGCGTTGGATTTGTTATTGAGCCATACGCCGCTGCTGCCTGCCGCGCGCTGCCGCATCGGGCAGGCGGCCGGACGCGTGCTGCGCGAGGAAATCCGAGCCGACCGTGCGTTCCCGCCGTTTGACCGGGTGATGATGGATGGCTACGCTCTGCGTAGCGCCGACTGGCAGGCGGGACGACGATCCTTCCATGTCACCGGCATAGCGCCTGCGGGCCAACCCGTTGTCTATCTAGCAGATAAACCCAGCTCGTGTATCGAGGTGATGACCGGCGCGCCGCTGCCGGGAGGAGCGGATAGCATCGTTCCGATAGAAGAAATTTCCCGGGCAGGCGGAGATGAAATCCTGATTGCCGGTTCTTATCAGGTGGTTGCCGGGCGTTTCATCCACCGGACCGGCAGTGACGCGGTGGCGGGGACTGTTCTGCTAAATCCCGCAACTCTGTTAGGTTCCCGGCAGATCGGCGTGGCCGCCTCGTGCGGCGCGGAATGGCTGGAAGTTGCACGACTGCCGAACATTACGGTGATCGCCACCGGCGACGAACTCGTGGCCGTGAACGAAACGCCCGCCGCTTATCAGATCCGCCAGTCGAATGCCCACGCCATCGCCTGCACGCTGCGACGTGCCGGCTATATGACATGTGATATAGCCACGCTCGGCGACGATGCTCAATCGTCCGCTGAGGTGTTGCGGGATCAACTTGCGGCCTGCGAGTGGCTCATCCTAACAGGTGCGGTGTCGCGGGGCGCGCGTGATTTCATTCCGGCACTGCTTGATGCACTCGGCTGCACCAGGCTCTTTCACGGCGTGGCACAGCGTCCGGGGAAACCCGCCGGTTGCTGGATCGGCCCGGCCGGACAAGTGATCATGGCGCTGCCCGGCAATCCGGTCTCGGCGCTCATCGGCCTGCATGCTTTCGTTTTGCCTGCGCTCGCGGTGGCTTCTGGCCTATCTGTTCCGAAGCCACGGATGGTGATTGCCGAGCGCGGCATCACCGGTTTGTCCGGCATGACGCATCACCTGCCGGTTACGTTGTGCGCGGACGGTAGCGCCCACGCCGCCGCCACTGGCAACAGCGGGGATTTCATTGGCTTGCTCAAGAGCGATGGATTCATCACGCTGCCCCCGCGTGGTGACATTGCCGCTGCGTTTCCATTCACCCCGTGGCTTTGAACCTCATGACAACTCCCGCAAACCCTGAGTTCACTCATGTCCGTGACGGCCTGCCGACGATGGTCGACGTCGCCGGGAAAAAACCTAACAAACGGACCGCGCTGGCCGAAGTCCGCGTCGAACTCGGCGCGGACATCATGTCCCGTTTTGAACACGACGACCTGCATGGCACCAAGGGACCGGTCCTGCAATCCGCCATCATCGCCGGCACCATGGCGGTGAAGAAAACCAGCGATCTCATTCCCTTCTGCCACCCGCTGCCGGTCGAACATTGTGGGTTTGAAATCGTTCCGGACGCGACCGGCCTCACGATCCGTTGCGAAGTCACCACCACCGCAAAAACCGGCGTCGAAATGGAAGCCATGACCGGGGCCGGTGTCGCAGCGCTAACGGTTTTCGACATGTGCAAGGCACTTAACAAAGCGATCCGCATCCAGAACCTTCACCTCATGGCAAAAACCGGCGGCAAATCCGGGGTTTACCTAGTGGATACCTGAAGATGATGAATCAGCCTGAACGCCAAATAGCACAGGCAGGATGCCCGGCGGCCATGACGGGCGTCCCGCCCAATACTGTCAGTTCAGCCGCCGCGGAAAAGGAACGGGAGAATGACGGCGCCACCGTGGCCCGGGCATCCACAAGGCGGCGCTGGTCCACCCCGACGGACGAACGCTCGCCCGTAGATGCCATGATTTGTTAGCGGAGGCCGGCTGCGATACGGTCGCGCTGTCGCTGCGCCACGACCAAGACCTGCCCGCGGGATTCTCCGATCTGGCAGCCATCACTCTCGTCCGCGATCCCGAAGGCCTGAGCAGCGGACCGCTCACGGGAATGATTGCCGCCATGAAACTGCACCCGGATGCCGACTGGTTGGTGCTCGCCTGCGACCTCCCGCGCCTGGATCTAACCACACTGACACATTTGATATCATCGAAGCGCCCGGACGAGCCGTTGCTTGCCTACCGCAGCGAATGCGACGGCCTGCCCGAGCCACTGTGCGCACTCTACACGGCGGCGGCCCTGCCGATCCTCGAACAAGCACATGCCGAGGATCTCAGATGCCCGCGCAAAGTGCTGATCCGCCATGAGTGCCGGTTGCTGGCCCCGCCCACCTCGCGTGCCCTCGACAACGCCAACACCCCCGCAGATTGGCAAACCGCACATACGCCATGAATCCATCCTACCATATCTGCTATTTCGGTTTGCTCGCCGAGCGCCGCGGCATAACAGATGAACGGCTGCGCAGCCCGGCACAAACTCCCGCCGAGATCTTCGCGGCGATCAACATGGAGCACCCCTTGGGAATGCCGACCTCGGACTGCCACGCCGCCGTCAATGATGAGTTCGTCCCGTGGAACCACCCGCTCCAGGACGGCGACCGCGTCGCTTTCCTCCCGCCGATGTCCGGCGGATAGACAATTGGACTTTATGCATAAGGAAAGCAGGAAGGCAGGATTAGAAATGATATTCATCCATTCGTGCATTCCCGCCTTGCTTATTAACCACCGAAACCGCCGCCATGCCCCTTGAAATCCGCTTTGCCCTGACCGACCAACCCATCAACATTCCGGCACTGGCTGCGGAATTGCATGATCCCGCAGCCGGCGCGGTGGTGACCTTTGAGGGACGTGTTAGAAACCATAACGACAGCCGCGCTGTCAGCGGCCTCGAATACCATGCCTACCCGGCGCTCGCCCTGACCACCGGCCAGCGTATTCTGGAAGAGGAGGCCGCACGCCATGGAATCCTGCGCGCGCTGGCCACCCACCATACCGGTCCGTTAGACATCGGCGAGGCGGCCGTCTGGGTGGGGGTGGCATCGCCTCACCGCGAGGCGGCCTTTGATGCGGCCCGTGCCATAATGCAGCGGCTCAAATACGAACTGCCGGTTTGGAAAAAGGAAACCTATGTGGATGGCAACACCGCATGGATAGGCCCGGACAACTCGTCCGCCGCAACCGGTCGGCCTCGCGAGGACTTGCCAGAGTGGCACGCCGGATTGCTGGAAATCTGGATCTCCCCGGGCAACGATTTCCGCGGGCACCATGGCATGGCGCGCGGCGAACATGGAATAGTTGGCTTATCAGAAGTTGCGTGCGTCGCCGGCATGGGCCTGCGCGGCGACCGCTACTTCGGCTACAAGCCCGACTTCAAGGGACAGGTTACATTTTTCGACGCCGCCGCAGTGGACGCGGTGCGCGACCAATTCCAGTGCCCTGATCTATCTAGCAGCGTTTTCCGCCGCAACCTTATCGTGCAGGGCGTCGATCTCGCGGCTTGGATCGGCAAAAGTTTTTGTTTCCAAGGCATCGAGTTCGAAGGCAGCGAGGAATGCAAACCGTGCGCTTGGATGGACCTGGCCGTCGCCCCCGGCGCGGAGGCATTCCTCAGAACTCGCTTCCGCGGCGGCTTGCGGGCGCGCATTCTAACCAACGGGATGCTCACGGTGAGCGGCAAAGCAAGCACGACAGCCTGAGCTCAATATTCGCAACGAAGAGGCATCCGGCGTGGGAGACCGCAATGAGAGGCTCCAGATCCATGTCGTAGAGCTCAACGGCGTCGCTCTCCTCGCAATAAACGCGAAAAAAATCGTTGCGTATTTCACGAAAAAACGATGTGCTATGTTCATGAAGCGCAGGGCGAGGAATGATGATGATGAGCCAGCACCCAAGCCGGAGGTGAGGCAATGGCTGCACCAAGCCCAAGTGTTCAAGGCGCTCGGGCATTTCGGACGGATGGCGATTGTGCATGCTTTGGCCGGCGGCAAGGCGTGTGCCTGTGATCTGGCGGCAGCGGCGGGTTGCTCGCCCTCGACGGTATTGCGCCATTTGCTGGTGCTGCGACATGCCGGATTGATTGTGGACGAACGGTGCGGTCAACAGATTTTCTATCGGCTCAGATGTCCGTGCGTGCTCACCTTTGCCGAATGCCTCAACCGTCTCAATGCAGGGGATAAGATGTCAGTACTGCGTGTTGTGGCTGAGAGCCAGGAGTTCAGAATTCAGAGCTAGGAGTTCAGAGTTAGGAGTTAGGAGTTGACATTTTCATCATCGGTTGGGGTCAAG
>JAPLUJ010000408.1:4334-5320 GCA_026397695.1 Verrucomicrobiota bacterium
AGAACAATCCAAGGGATGGCGCGGAGTCGTGGCAGGCGCGGGGATGCGTCTGAACTCCGCCAACTGTCTTGACATTTTGATTCCCAAGTGCCATTAATTTCCTTACGAACAAGCCATGCCCACCTTACGCAGCAACACCACCACCCAAGGCCGCCTGATGTCCGGCGCGCGCAGTCTCTGGCGCGCCAACGGGATGCAGGATGACCAGTTCGGTAAACCCATCATCGCCATCGTGAATTCGTTCACCCAGTTCGTGCCGGGCCACGTCCACCTCCATGATGTCGGGCAATTTGTCAAAGGCCTGATAGAGGCACAGGGTTGCTTTGCGGCGGAGTTCAATACCATCGCCATCGATGACGGGATCGCCATGGGCCACGACGGGATGCTCTATTCGCTGCCCTCCCGCGAAGTCATCGCCGACAGCGTGGAATACATGATTAACGCCCACCAGGCGGATGCCATGATCTGCATCAGCAATTGCGATAAAATCACCCCCGGCATGCTCATGGCGGCAATGCGCCTCAACATCCCGGCCATTTTCGTCTCTGGCGGACCGATGGAAGCCGGCGTGGTCGGTGACAAGAAATACGACCTGGTGGACGCGATGGTCATGGGTGGCGACAGCTCGGTGCCCGACGAATTGCTAGAGAGCGTCGAGCGGAATGCTTGTCCGACCTGTGGCTCGTGCTCGGGAATGTTCACCGCCAACTCGATGAACTGCCTCAACGAGGCGCTGGGCATGGCATTGCCGGGCAACGGCACCGTGGTCGCAACCCACGCCAACCGCCGCAAGCTCTTCGAGCAGGCGGCCAAGCGGATCGTCGCAATGGCCGTCGCCTACTACCGCGATGGCGATACCACGGTGTTGCCACGCTCGATCGCCAGTCGCAGCGCGTTTGACAATGCCATGGCGCTGGATGTCGCGATGGGCGGCTCTACCAATACCGTGCTGCACATTCTGGCCATCGCCCATGAGGCCGGGATCG
>JAPLUJ010000704.1 GCA_026397695.1 Verrucomicrobiota bacterium
GGACCTGTCAAGAAAGGGATCAATCATCTCAACGAGATGCTGGCGCCGACCCATATTTCGTTCAACAACGATTCGGCGCAGTTTTTCCCGCAGGGCTGGTTCCATTCCTATCGGTTTCTCCAAGGGACGCCATTTGCCACGCTGCGCGACGATGCCGAGAACCGTCCGGGCATTTTGGTGGGAGCATCCCTCGAACTGGGTGTTCCCGCCCATCCGTTGGTGTTAGGTCGCTTCGGCTATTCCGACTGGGGTTTGGAAACGCCGGTCGGGGATCGCGGCTACCTTGGAGATTTCAAGTATCAGCCGAGCGAGCGCCTGGGTGACTTGGTGCTGGTGGCGGGTGAGTGTTACGGCAAGGGCCGGGTGCTGGTTTTCGGCGACACCTCCAGCTTCTTCAACAACAACCTGGGACGCTCCTTCGAGCTGCTCCGTGCATGCCTCGGGTGGTTGGGTGGATCTAACTGTTTTGCGTTTTTCGCGTCCGCTGCGGGGCATTGGATGGTGGCCGCGCTGGTGCTGGGATTTGTGGGGTTGGCGTTTTTGTGGCGGGCGTTTCCGCTAGGCGCGGCGGCCTTGTTCGCCGCCGGGTTGGTTTCCGCGTTGTCGCACGGCACGGGCGGACTGCCGCGCTACGACGAAAAGCTGGCCCGCGAGCATTTGGCGATGCTCGATTTTTCGCACCAACCGAACGCATCGAAGCACTCGGCGATGGACACCGGGCTGTACGGGCTGTCCATCAACCTGCTGCGCCATGGCCAGATACCGATCATCGCCAATACGTGGGACCCGCACACCCTCGACGTGGCAAGATACATGGTTATGAACGCGCCGCGGCGACCTATTACTTCCGGCGAGCGGCGCGATCTGATGCGTTTCATGGAGCGTGGCGGAACCGTGATTCTCGGATGCGGTTACTTGGATTCCGCAGGGTCCCGCGAGTTCCTCGAACCGCTCGGCTGCCGGATCGGCAACGTGCCGCTCGGGCGCTTCTTTGATCGTCAGGCATTCGGGCAGACGGTCTCGTTCATGAGCGCTTGGCCGCTTGAAAAAGTCCCGGACAACGCCAAGGTGCTTTGCGCCTATGACGACTGGGCGCTGATCGTTGCGGTGCCGGTGGGCAAGGGCGAACTCGTGCTGATCGGCGACTCGGAATTTTTGCAGAACCGCAACGTGGAGGGACATAAAAACCACGATCCCGCCAACACCGCTTTCATCAAAAACCTCCTGGATTCCATCAACCGATGATTTTTCTATCCATTCTAGCCAAGACCCTCGCGCTGGCACTGGGGCATCTCTACCCGTGGCTGGAGGCGAGTTGCGGGGTGCCGCGCTTCCTAACTGATTGGTTCTGTTGTGGCGGGCATCTCCACCCATGGCTCGCAGGGGCGTGCTGGGTGGGCGGCGCGGTGTTGGACGTGCGGATCACAAGGAAGGCCATCGACGATGCTTCATTCACCAAGGTGCTGCGCAACGTGATTGTACTCAATCTCGCGGCCTTGGTGATCGGCTGGGCGGCGCTCAACGCCTGTGATTACGCGGCGATGCGTTGGACGGATGGCATCCCGGTTCTCGCCAGTCTCGTGGGAGGATTGCTCAGCCTCACCGGGCTGTCGGTGGGTGCCCATGGCGGAATGATCTATCTAACAACAATGGCCGGTCCGCTGGAATACGCGATGTCGATCGACCACTTGGCATTGAAAGTGCCTTGTTTGTTTTTCGTTCTGAGCGGGGTTTGGCTGTTGTGGGCGGAAACGACTCTTCAAAGCGTGCTGCGCAAGTCCGGCATCATCGCGGGCATTCTGCTGGCAGTCACGGTCGTTGGCGCGGGATGCAAGGTGCTGCTTTTCCTGGGCTTGTTCGATTTCGTCGGTTATGAGAGCGAGGAGTTGCCGTTCCGTCCGTTCATGGGTGAAGCGTTCGGCGCATGGCTGTATCTGCCATTCCTGTTAGGTGCCGGTGCTTTGATTGGGCGCATGCTTGCGCCGCCCGCCGTGCCGGACACGCCGTCTTCCGGCATGTCGCGTGCGCTGCGCTGGGGTGCGGTGCCACTCATGCTGGCGCTCGCCGGCATCGTTTGCTGGCAACCGCTGGGAACACCCAAACCCAAAACCGGCAAATGCGTCATCAGCAGCTATCACGCCCAGTGGTCGCGCTGCGACCGGCCCTACGACCGCGAATGGTACGGCGCCGATTCGGGATATAACTACGCGTCCCTCAAACGGTTCTTCGGAGTGTTCTATCCGGTGGTCGAGGCGGGTGGCGGGCCCTTGCTCGCCAAGGATCTGGACGGCGCCAGCACGCTGGTGATTTATGATCCAGACCGGCGCTTCAGCGAGGAGGAGATCAAGCTGGTCCGCGAGTTCGTCCGCAGCGGTGGCGGGCTTTTCCTGATAGGCGATCACACCAATGTGTTCGGCGGCACCTCGCACATGAATGAGTTGTGCAGTCCGTTCGGCTTCCAGTTCCGCGACGACGTGCTGTTCGATCTCGACGAGGATTTCCACCAGATGATGTACCCGCCGCAGGAACCATCACGATTCTGGCACGGCGTGTCATTGTTCAAGCTGCGGGGTCCCACCTCGCTCCGCCCGACGTCCTTCTGGACGCGCAGCATCTATCAGGTATACCATGCGAAAGGGGTGCGGGCGATCTACTCGGTGAACAATTTCTATCCGCCGCCGCACGACGATCCCAAGATGAAGACGGGAACGTTTTGCGTGTCGGCCGCATCGCGCTATGGCCGCGGGCGGGTCGTGGCGTGGGCCGACAGCACGATTTTTTCCACCTTCGAGATCTTCTATCCGGGGAAATACGAGTATTTGCTCAACACCATGGAATGGCTCAACCACAAGGATGATTCGTTGGGCGGAATCGTTAGGCGGATTACGCCTATCCTCGCGCTGGCGGGACTCGCGCTCTTCCTCGCACGACGACGCGAACCGCGGGTGTGGTTGGCCACGGCCGTGCTGGCAGTGGCGTGCCTGGGTACGGCACGCATCACGAGCTTGTGGGTCGAGCAACAACAGGCGGCGTTTCCCGCGCCGGTCCGCACGGCGCAACCGGGCCAACCGGTGCCACCGGTCGAGTGGGTCTTTTTTGGTGCACACGCCAAGGATCCCGGGCACAACCTGTGTGGATTCGTTAGTAATGAGCCTTATGACCAGCGCTACGAGGTGTTCATCCAGTGGGTCATGCGCACCGGCCCGTATCCCGGATTCTACTTGCTGGATAAATGGTCTGACAACGGCTTTTACCAACACCTGCAAAAGTCGGATGCGACCACCACCGCGCTGGCGTTAATCGTGCGCAAGCCGGACGACCTCGCGCAATTGGATGAATTGGGGGGGATTTCCACGCGGGCGAAGGATCCGCTGTTGCTCATGTTTTCCAAGACGATTTCCGTGGCGGATGCGGTGGATGGCATCAAACGTGCCGGACTGGTGAAGGATGCCGGCGCGTTGGCACGGGTCGCGGAGGCATGGCCGGCCAATGAGGTGGTCATCAGCGACGGCGAGCGACGCGTGTTAGTGGTTGCCGGTGCCGAGCGCTTCAGTGACCAGGCGATGGGGATTTCCGAAAAGGTGGTGCCCGACGCCGCGCAACGGGCACTATTCAATCAGGCTTTCGGGGTGATCGACCGCTTGTTCGGACGAGCTCCATTGGGAGAAAAATGAGTTGAATTGGAGAACAAACCACGTAGTTTATATATGCCATGTCAAATCTAACCAAAGGAACGCAGGCTGCCGCGACCATGATGGCATGGTGGGTGCCGGTGGCCGTGGCAGGGGTGGCGGTTGTGGCGGTGATCAGCTACATCCGCTCCGAGGAAACACATGCCGCAAGTGGTTCACCGCTTTATGGCAAGGCGGTGAAGGAGGCCATCGAAGGACTCAAGAATCCCGGCGCGAAGGCGGTCGTCGCGAGGCCACCTCTGGCGGCGGGCCTCTCGCCGGACGATTACTATTGGTGCGAGCAATGCAAAGCCTATCACAAACGCCAACCCGGCCAAGTGCCACCGGTAGCCGGAGCAACTCCGCCGCCGGTTGCAGGAGGAATTCCGGCTCCGCAGGCAGTCCCGCCAGCCGTCCAGCCGGGCGGCCAAGCGGTCGAGGCGATTCCACCGCTTCCGGCAGGTCTAGACCCGGCAGAACACTATTGGTGCCCGAACTGCAAAACCTATCATAAACGCCAACCCGCCCAAGGCCAGCCTGGGAGTGCGGTACCTCCGCCGGTTGCCGGGGACAATCCGGCGACACCGGCGGCCGCCCAACCCGCGGGAGTGATCCCGCCGCTGCCGGCAGGTCTTGCGGCGGCGGATTATTACTGGTGCGCGAACTGCAAAACCTATCACAAACGCGAATCGGCACAGCCGAATCCAGGGGCATGGCGTGGAGTGCCATACAAGCTGAATCCGCCGCCCGCCAGTCCCGCAACTGTTCCAGCCACACCTTCTGCTCCGGTCTCTCCCGCAGCTCCCGTAGCACCTACAACTCCCGCTACTCCTGTTATACCCGCTCCACCTGCCGCACCTGTTATACCCGCAACACCCGTTGCTCCTGGGACAGCTCCTCCGGCAGCGCCGCGGTGGATCGATAGTAGTAACGCCGGCGCGCTAAGCCTAACAAACCATGGTTCCGCCCCGCCCTACCCAACTCGCCCACAGAATTCTCAGAGAGGCGATTCTCGAAGGCGATACCGTCATCGACGCCACCGCCGGTCATGGACACGACACGGTTTTCCTCGCGGAATGCGTGGGGGCTAGCGGTCGGGTACTGGCCTTCGACGTCCAGGAAACCGCCATCCAGTCCGCCCGCACGAAGGTGGAAATGGCGGGCCTGACATGCAGAGTGGAGTTTCATCAAACCAGCCACGCGCGGATGGCGGAACACGCGCAGGCACGTGCGGTATCGGTGGTGATGTTCAATCTCGGCTATCTGCCGGGCGAGAATCACGCCCTGACCACGGTGACCTCAGAAACCCTGAAGGCACTGGCGGCCGCTGCGGATTTGCTCAAAGCGGGAGGCCTTCTATCCGTGATCTGTTATCCAGGGCATCCGGCCGGAGTGGCTGAAACGGCCGCCGTGGAATCATGGCTGGATGTGCAAACCGCCAATGGCTGGCGCATCGCGAAATATGGGATGCTAGGAACACGCATGCACGCTCCCTCCCTGTTTATTGCTAGAAAAACCTGAGGAATCCCGGCCAGCCGCCGTGCAAACCTACGTCCATAGGAAATAAGGCAAACACCGGTTCGTCCCGCTGCCACACCGTCATGAGTCATGAGTCATGAGTCATGGGTCATGGGTCATGCACCATGGGGCGCTCGAACCCCCTTGGTTTCGAGTGCCGATTGGAGCAGCTTCCTGGCCAACGCCGCTTTCTCTTCCGGCTTCTTGGCTGCGGTCATGTCACCTTTGTAAAGGTCACCAACCAACTTGGTCGCATCTTTTAGTGAAACAGCATCGGGCACGGAGGCTTTGGCCGTTGACGGCTCTGGCTCGTCAGCAGCACAACCGAGGCTAGGGTAAAAAAGGACAGCGACCGAGAAGGCAACCACAAGATTTAATTTTCCGACTGCTTCCGGGATAGGGCCGCCCGGCCCGAAGGCCGGACGACGCCCCCCACTGATCCGGACGAGCGCAATTAACGCATCCGGTTCCTCAAGCTACGGTTTCGCCCCCAAGGCTGTCCACCACTATCCGTGAGACACACTAATCCGGGTTCAGAGCCCCAGGTGCGTTTCCAGTGACGGGTCCGTAGTTCCGATAGTTGTTTCGGTTTACGAGCGCCATCCCCGTCTCTCAGGGCTTAGGCTTGGCGCCAAGGAAAATGCTTTTCGGGGCTGGTGCGCATGAGGGGCTAAAGAGGGATTCGGAGACCGGGAGAAAAGGGGTTGATCAGGCGGGTTTCTTGGCGCTCAAGTTGAAAAAACCAACGCCGACCTTCTTGAGGGCGTAATTGCACTCGCGCAGGTAATCGCCGTAGGCCATCATCCAATGGAAGCCTTTCATTTGTTCCATCAACAGCTCGGAGTCCCCGTGGATGCGCACGTCGATTTGCGACCGGCAAATCTCCAGGAACGGATTGGCCTCGATGGTGCCGGCGAAGCCGAGCCATTTCTTGCTGGCGAAATCGGGGACCAAGTTGGTGCATACTTGGCCGATCTTCATCTCCACCTTGGGTGCCGCACCGTAGTCGGACTCGAAGTGCGTTAGAATCTTGGCGGGTTCGCAAGTCCGGCCATCCATTTTGCGTGGGGCCGTGCAGTGGGCCAGCGTCACCACATTGTCGTGGGGATAGGTTGGATCGTTGAGGAACACCGGCAGTCCGGAAATGGCGTGCAGCAGCACCCCGGAGGGAATGACGACAAAGTCCGACTCGCAGTAAACCTGGTAACCCGCGTCATTGAGGAGGCTCAGGGGCAGGCACGCCGTGGTTTCGGACATCGGCATGATCGTGCCCATGCAGGAGTTGATGGTCATGGCATCGGTCTGCAGCTCGTCCATCACGTCCTTGAACACCTCCGTTAGAACGAAGGCGTTGTGGACGAACTGGCGGGTAGTGTGCAGGGAAATGCCGGCCTCCTTCAGGAAGGCGGCCGCCTGGTCATTGCAGGCATTGACGAGCGCCGCGTTGGCGCGCGCCGCCTTGATGCGAGTCGCGAGTTCCTGATAGGGATAATCCACCAACTCCATCTTCCAGAGCTGCTTCGCGATGGCGGGGGCCTGTTGTCCGCCCTCGCCCCACCCGCCGGCGCCACCGATGCAGACCATGCGCTTGCCCAGAGTGTTCTTCAAGCCGCCCAGCGCCCGCAGCCGCCAGAGGATTTCCGCATGCTCATCGACCACCACATCCTGCGGCGTCCAGCCGGGCTGGCCATAGTCATCGACGGTTTTGCGCAGGAAGCGCGGGGAGACAATCTCATACCACAGATAGGCCGGCCCCGGACTGTGCCGGAGGAACATCAGGTTCGATTTGCCCGGAACGGTGAGGGTTTCCAACAGCTTGCCGGAGCCGCCGGCACCGTAGATCAACATCACGTCGAAGTCGCCCTTGGCGGCCGCAGTCGCTTCTTGACCGGTTTTGATCAAGGCCACCGGCAGGAATTCCAGCGGAAAACCGGCCTGCTGCTTGAGTTTCTCCAATTCCGCGGCAATCCAGTCTCGTTCCTTGAGCGCATCCTCCTCCGTTTGAATGCCGCCCCAACTGCGCCAACTGGTGGCTTCGCGGCGGTGGGGAATCTCGTAGGTCAGCACGGGCTGGACTTTGAGGGTTTGGCGCACGATGGGACGACGCTGCGGCGCATACTCGGCGGCCGCGGCGGTTTTCGCCGAAGCCAGCATGAAACCGCCGACCGTCAAAGCGCTGAAACCGGTGAGGAAATCCCGGCGCTTGACCGAAAACGGATCGATGGCGGGCGGTTCCTTGGCCAGCGGGGTGCGGTGATGGGGACAATGGCAGCAACTGCCTGGATGTGGGTGGCTATTCATAATTGATTCCTTTACTGCTTCCGGGATTGGGCCGCCCGGCCGAAGGCCGGACGACGCCCCCCCACTGATCCGGACGAGCGCAATGAACGCATCCGGTTCCTTGTGGTTGGGGTTTCATCGCATTCTGGAGTGAACCATGCGAGCAGAAAATAAGGAAAACACCCGCAGCAAGAGTCGGTGGCAGAACCGGAGGGCATGGGGGTTGATTTCGTTGAACACGACCGGACTGTCCGCGCGACCAGAAACCGGAAGCGCGAGGACCGCGAGGAGGGCGAGGATACGACGTCTCATGGGGTGAGCGCCGGGGGAGTCGCCGCCCACTCGGGCCTGGCGTGCCAGGCTTTCAGATTCCCGATCACTCGGCTGTCGGAGCCGCGGATCAGGCCGATTCGTCCGGTGGCGTCGGCGGGCAGGCTGAAACACTCGATCAGGATGTCGTCAAGATAGAATTCCAACAGGGTTTCTTTCAGCAGCAGTCGAAAGGTGGCCGGGCGGCCGAACGTCATCTCGCGATCGACCCGTTTTTCGGCCTTAAACTCCGCGCCATTGGCGCGGATCGAGCCCAGTTCGGCCGCGCCACGAGCGTCGAGCAAGACGGCCGATCCGCGATTGTCGCCGCATTCGATATACAGCCCGCGCCGAGGCGAGTCGGCCTTGTCCGGCAGTTTCAGCGTGCCCTCCAGGAGGATCCCGCCTTGGGTGTCGAAGGTATTGCCGAGCATGGCGATCGTCGCTTGTTCGCCTGGCGCAGCGTTGGGGGATGTGACTTCGATTGGCTCGTGCTTCAGCTTCTCATTCCCCTTCCACCACCCCAACCTCAAGACGCCTTCGTCGTCGACCACGGCCGACTTCAGCGGGCTGAAGTAAACCTGCCGGCCTCCGAATCCTGGGGCGGGCTGGGAGGAAATTGCGTGATGGTGGACCAAGAGGCTGTGGGGTGTGCGCAGGAATCGCGTGAAATAGGTGTGCCCGGAGAGCAGGCGGAAGTTCTTCCTGGCTGGGAGGAAGGGGCCTTGCGGTTGGTCGGCGATCAGGGTTCGCATGACGAAGTTGTGGCCCTGCATCATGTAAAATTTCTCGCCGATCTTCTCGACGCCCCCGATCTCGCCCCGCACGACGCCGGGGGTTTTGGGCGGCGGCAGGGCTTCCCATCGCACACCGTCCAGCGATTGGCCGAAGCCGACCGTCCCGCCTGTCTCCGCTTTGGGGGTGGCGGTCCAATAGCCAAACAGTCCGCCGCCGGGCCGCGGGATGGCGGAGATGCAGTCCCAGGCGCCGCCCGGTTCGTACCACCGGGAGTCCGGCACGAAACCATACTGTGCCCGCTCGAGCCATCTCCAGTGGATCAGGTCGGTCGACTCACCGAACAGGATTGTCTTTGGGGGGAATCCGTTTTTCAGCCGCGAGGACAGGTCGAGACTTCCCTCGGCCGTATCGTAGCCGGGGAAAGTCAGGACGAAGTGGGTGAAGAACTTCCCGTCCTTCTCAAAGTTGGGCGACTTCCAGGTCGAGCCGCTCCCCACGGATATGGCCTGGGGATCCATCGAGAACACCGGGACGATTTCA
>JAPLUJ010000366.1 GCA_026397695.1 Verrucomicrobiota bacterium
AGTTTCCACATTGTCCGCGCGAAAGCGCGCCTTGCAGGTTTTGCAATCCACCATCGGATCGGAGAAGCCGCCGACATGGCCCGAGGAAACGAGCACCTGTTCCATGGTGAGGATCGCGCCGTCCATGCCGAGCACGTCGTCGCGTTCCTGCACGGTTTTGCGCCACCAAGAGTCCTTGAGGTTGCGTTTGAGTTCCGCGCCCAGCGGACCGTAATCCCAGCAGCCGTTCAGGCCACCGTATAGCTCGCCCGCCTGAAAGATGAAGCCGCGGCGTTTGCACAGCGAGACGATTTTCTCCATGCGGGCGGGATCGGTGGTGTCTTTGTTAGCCATAAAAATGCAGGTTGGGGCGCGGATCCAAACAGACGCAGCCACGCGCGGCAAGCCACGATTCTCTATGCGTTGGCAGCGCGGGGGGCCGGTGGTTAGTTCTTTCTCGCCGCGTGGGTGGTTCTGCGACCGCAGGCGAGATAGATGTGATGCAATTCCGGGCTGACCTCCTCGTCCCCGGAGCAGGCGGGATTGTTTGGGTGGAACGGACAGACGGGACGTATTCCGGATTGCGGGTGCGCGCGCCGGAACCAACAGAACCCCTGTTGCTGTTCGTCGTCGGAAAGGTTGACAGGGCCGAAATCCAGTGCGCCGCCCGTTCCCGGCCGCACGCGATCCGGCAATTGATTCAAAGCGAGTTTCTGTTGGTCATCGGAAAGCTTGGCAGGGCCAAAATCTAGCGCACCACCTGTTCCCGGCTGCACGCGGTCCGGCAATTGATCCAAGGCGATTCCCCGGCCCAGCGCCCATTGCCTGAGCGAAGCGACATCGACTGCGTGGGCGCTGTTGCCGGGGTCGAAGTGATCCGCCACGGCACAGATGGTCGAAGCGCAACCATGGGCGATGCTCTCCGTCTGTTTCTTGCGACTGAACCCGAGCATCGGATGGAAGGCAAAGGTACCGCAGAGCCACTGGGGCTTTACCACCAGCACGTCCAGATTCAAGGGGATATCGTGGGCATGGACATCGGGATCATTCTCACTGGCGCGTTGTTTGAGGATGCGCCGGATATTGCGTTGCGTCTGCTGGAATTTATCGATTTTACCGTTGTAACGCAACTGGGTGGCGCGCGCGCGAATCTCCTTCCAGGACAACTTGCCCAGGTCATTCCTTTGGGTCCAGTCCGCTTTCTCGGGTTCGAGGGTGGCGGTTAGAATGAGGTGAGGCACCTTCGGGCACCGCTCATACTTTGAGGCGGCGTCATTTCCCCACAGATAATTGACCACGGCACCGAGGGGCAGATTGTCCATGATGCCGCCGTCGGCGTATTGGGCCACATGTTGGGGATGGCGATAGACCTCCCACGACCAGCGCGGGCGGAACACGGCAGGGAAGGCACTGCTGGCCAGCAGGCTCTGCGTGAAACGCGGATCCCAAGGGTGTGTCGTTCTCAGAACATCGAGTTTGCCGAGCGTGAGATTCGTGGTGGTGCCGATGAGGGGAAAGCCAAAGTGGTCAAGACGCGTTCTTGCGGCGGGTTTCCCTTGAAAGACAAACCCGTCGATGAGTTGTTGGAGCGGCTCCGAACCCAGCAGTTCCAGACCCACGCCATAGCGGTCCACCATGCCCTGAAGTTGCTTCTTGATCTGTCTTGCCGCTCCTTGCCAGTCGGAACTCCTGAGCGTTCGCGCCAGTTCCAGCAGTTCAAACGGAGTCAGATAAAAGAGCCGCTCCATCCCTGAGAAAACCCGCCGGACCCGCCGGCCAAACGTGATGCCGGAGTCGATTTCGTAACGCCGGAAGACCATGTCGATGTCGTGCGGCGAGAAGTCCGCGGAAGCGACATGAATCGCGAAATGACGAATGAAATCCGCGAAGCGGTCCGTCAGCACGAAGCGGTCGACCGTCAGGAAAGTGGCGGCGATGCGGCGCGTTTGGCGTTGCCGCTCCAGCAGGTCATCGCCCGCCGGTTTCGCGAAAACCCTGCTGGTGAAGGCCCCGATGATGGTGCCGACCGAAGCCCCGGCTACGACATCCGGGTGGATGCCCAACTCGCTCACCGCATTGGCGAAACCCACCTGAAACACACCCCGGAAAACACCCCCGCTGAA
>JAPLUJ010000615.1:0-8212 GCA_026397695.1 Verrucomicrobiota bacterium
TCGTGCTCGACGGCGAGGTGATCAGCGCGCCCGTGGTGCAGTCGGTGCCGCTCGGCAAGCAATTCATCATCGAAGGCCTGCGCGAACCGGGTGAAGTGCAGAGCCTGTCGAACTCGCTGATGAACCCGTTGGAAAACGCGCTGATCGTGGGTGAATTCCGCTCGGTTTCCCCCACGCTCGGATCCGCGGTTGTGCAGCAAGGGCTTGTTGCGGGGTTGCTCGCCCTCTCGATGACCTTTCTTTTTGTGATGCTTTACTACCGCATGTCGGGTCTGATTGCCATTATCGGTCTCCTCGTCAACATGGTGATTTTGTTCGGTGTGATGGCGATGTTCGGCTTCACCTTCTCCTTGCCCGGCATCGCCGGCATCGTGCTGACCATAGGCATGGCGGTGGACGCGAACGTGCTGATTTACGAACGCTTGCGCGAGGAAATCGATGCCGGCAAATCCCTCAGAAACGCCATCGACGCGTCCTACGAAAAAGCCTTCTCCGCCATTTTCGACTCGAACCTCACCTCGCTCATTACCGCAGTCATCCTGTTCTGGCTGGGCAGCGGCACGATCAAGGGATTCGCCGTCACGCTGACCATCGGCCTAACAGCCTCGATGTTCTCAGCGATTCTGGTCACCCGGGTGTTGTTCCGCTGGGGCATGGATTTCAATGTTTTCAAGAAGCTCACCTTCCTGCATCTCATCAAGTCGGCGCATTATGATTTCATGGGGAAACGTCGGCTTGCCATCATTCTTGCGCTCGCCACGTTCGTGATAGCCTGTCTGGCCTTTGTGGTGCGTGGGGAGCACGCGCTGGGGATTGACTTCACCGGCGGCACCCGCATCCAGTTCCTGCAGGGCAAGGAAACCAAGATTTCGCTAGAACAGGTTCAAAAGGCCTTGGATGAAATCAAGCTTTCGAAAGGTGCCTATCCGCAGCAGGAAACCAACCCCACGACCGGCACTTTGCTGACCGTGCGCTGTGCCTCCGCTGATACATCCAATATCATCAGCAAACTGCGTGAATCGATCCCCGCTCTCAGCGAAAAGAAAGCCGATTCGGAGGATTATGCCATTGATGCGAGCCAGGAGGAAGTGTCGGCGCTCATCGGCGGCACGTTCCTCACCCAATCGCTCATCGCCATTGCCCTTGGACTGTTAGGGATCGTGCATGATTGCATCATCTGTCTCGGGATGGTGGTGCTGATGGGGGGTGAACTCTCGCTGATCCACGTCGGCGCCGTTCTAACAATCGCCGGCTACTCGATAAATGACACGATCATTGTGTTCGACCGGATCCGGGAAACGCTGCTGATCCGGACCGGATCGGTCGAGAAAATCATGAATGAGGCGATCAATGCCACGCTGTCGCGGACCTTGCTCACTTCGGGTGCCACGTTGATCAGCGTCGCCATTCTCGCCTTCCTCGGTGGCACCGCCCTGCGCGATTTCGGCGTGATCATCTTCATCGGGATCATTGTCGGCACCTTCTCCTCGATCTTCATCGCTTCGCCCGTGGTCCTGTGGTGGAGTACCCGCAAGGGAGGAAGCATCCGTGAGGACGTGCTCGCCACCACCGCCAAGGCCGAGTCCATTTCGGCAGCTCCCTGATTTGCCGAAACGTCCAGATGCCTGAGATGCCATCAGGCAGGGAAAGTTTTGTGCGCGCTGCGCTCACGCCGTGCCAATTTGGCCTGCGGCATTCAGAAGCCGCCGTGATCACTGCGGCCTGCGTTCCGTTCCGTATACGCAACTGGGTTTTCGACAGTTTGTCTGACAAATTATTAAGTAACGGCTGCCTGCGTTACGTTCCGTATACGCAACTGGGTTTTCGACAGTTTGTCTGACAAATTATAATGGCAGCGTGCGGAATGCCCGCGCCACTGTGGTCCGGGCATTCTGTCCGGCCGCACCGTTCTTTGCCGAACAAAGAGCCAACAGCATTGGGGAGGAACCGGTGCTCCCCGTGTGCCAAACCACCGCTGGCCACCATCGCCGCTGCTCACTCGATCATCACTCGCTACTCACTCGCTACTCACTTGGGCACTGCGGGTACCGGGGTTGAGCCGATGGCGGCGGCTTGGCGCTCGCGATCAAATCACGTCCGGGCGTGACCGGCGGATTCTGACTGTGGCCCGGAAGGAACTGGAAAGCGCGTGCGGCTACGGGGTTGCCGTGCTTGGCGAGTTGCGTGGCGGCGGTGAGCGCGGCATGGGCGGCGGGAATGCGCAAGTCGGCAGGGCCGGTGGTGAGCACCGTGCGGAGGGTTTGCGCGGCCTCGGTGGTACCGATCATGCCGAGAGACGCCAGCGCTTCAGATACCACGCCGCGTTTGGGATCGAGTGCCAGCTTTTGGAGGTCGGGTACCGCCGCGGTGTCGCGCCGCACGCCGAGCGAGTTCACCACCCCGGCCAGCAGGCGGCCGTCGAGCCGCTGTAAGGCTTTGCGCAGGGCCTCTCCGGCAGCGGGATCCTGGATCGTTTCCAGTCCGCTGCGGGCGTAGTCGGCGAGAGGTTCTTTATCTAACAATGCAGCGAGGGCCGGAACTGCGGCGGGGCCTCCCACCACGGCGAGTTGCTGACAGGCGCGGGCTTTCTCATGCACGTCGGCTTCGGACGCGAGCACGGCCAGGGCCGATGCTTCGGTGGTTTCCGGCACTGGAGCGGCATCGGCCAACGACAGAACCAGCAGGGCGGGAATGAAGGAACGAATGGTTATCATATAACAACTTACAAGATTCGGGTTCAAGCGTGCCACGGCGCGCGGCGGGCGCGGCTGCACATACGGTTGGCTTCAGCGTCGTTGACAAATGTTTCGGTGACGGGGTCGAATTGCACCTTGCGGCCGAGTCTCCAACCGATCGCGGCGGCATGCGAGACGATGTGGCCGCGGCGCGTCACGTCGGCATTGGCCGCCGGTTTCGCACGCGACTTGACGCAGTCGAGGAAATTGCGGATGTGCTGGGTCGGGTCGGTTCCCGCCATCTCCTTGGGCGGACTACTTGTTAGGAGAGTGGGTGACGAGACTGCGATTTTGCCGGAGTCGGCGGCTTCGATCCAGCCATCATCGCCTTCGAAGCGCACCGGGCAGGTTCCCGGGACGACCCAATTGCCCTCACCCCTGAATCCTGCGAGGCGCATGACGAGTTTCACGCCACTGGCGTAACGGGCGTGGATGGTTTCCCCATCGGCTTCGAATTCGACCGGCGTGGTGTCGTCCGCGCTGGCCGCCCACTGGCAGATATCCACGGTATGCGCGCCCCATTCGGGCAAGGCCGCCCCGCCATGGAAATCATAGTAGCCGCGCCAGCGCCCCTGCACGTAGCTCTTGTTATAGGGTCGCCACGGGGCCGGGCCCAGCCAGCGGTCCCAATCGACCACATCGATGTCGGGTTCGGGCTCGGCGGGCAGCCACACATGGCTTTCTTCAAGGCGCAGGATTGAGGCGTGGACGGTGTGGATTTTTCCCAGGCGGCCACTGCGTGCCAGTTCCGCCGCGAAGCGGAAATTATCGACGTTGCGGCGCTGGGTGCCGGCTTGGAAAACCCTGCCGTAGCGATTTACGGCATCGGCCAGTTCCTGGCTCTCGCGGATGGGCATGCTGCAGGGTTTTTCGCAATAGACATCCTTGCCCGCCTTGGCGGCGAGGATGATGCCCAGCGCGTGCCAGTGATCGCCGGTGGCGATGAGCACCGCATCGATATCGGCGCGGCCGAGGACTTCGAACATGTCCCGGGTTTTGGTACAGTCTTCGTTGCCGTATTGTTTGTTAGCCATCCGGCGGACCGTCTCGCGCCGATCCGCCTGCACGTCGGCAATCGCCACGAACTGCACGTCGGGTTGCTTGAGAAACGCGTTGAGATCCTCCCGTCCGCGCGGGCCGATGCCGATTCCGCCGACGACGATACGGTTGCTGGGGGCCACCGCGCCGTCTTTCCCCAGGGCGGAAGCTGGGATAATCGTCGGCATGCCCAAGGCCAGTGCCGTGGTTTTCAAAAAGTCTCGTCGCGTGGATTTCGTGATCATGGGAGTTGGCATATTTGATGTTAAGCTTCGAGGCGGCGCTCGATATCCTCGAGCGACCGGCCTTTGGTTTCGGGGACCATGGTTTTCACCCAAATGAGTTGCAGAACCATCATGCAACAGAAGAAGAGAAAGACGTAACCGGGAGCAAAGGCGGCCACCATGGCGGGGAAGCACGTCGTTAGAAGTGCCGCGAAGATCCAATGGGTGAAACTGCCCAGCGACTGACCCTGCGCCCGGTGCCTGTTAGGGAAAATCTCCGAGATGAAAACCCAGATGACCGCGCCCTGGCCGATGGCGTGCGCCGCGATGAAGGAGAAGATGCACGCCGGAACAATCACGTAGGTCTTGGTGAAAAACGCCCACGCGCAAAGGCCGAGCGATGCGATATAACCGAACGAGCCGATGTACAGCAGCGTGCGGCGCCCGAGCCGGTCGATCAACCAGAGACCGACGAAGGTGAAGATCAGATTGGTGATGCCGATGCCAACGGATTGCAGCAGCGCGGCCTTGGCTCCCAGCCCGGTGAGTTCGAAAATACGCGGCGCGAAATAGAGGATCGCATTGATACCCGAGAGTTGATTGAAGAAGGCGATGAAAAATGCCAGCAGGATCGGTGTTGTTAGTTGCAGGCTCCAGAACCGGCCGGTGCTCGTCGCCTCGTGGGAAACCGCCGCGATGTCGTCCACCTTGGATTTGATCTCGGCGTCGCTGGCGAGCGGATAGATCAGGCGGATGACGCGGGTTCCCGCCGCGCGATCCTCCTTATACCCGATCAGCCAGCGCGGGCTTTCGGGAATGATGAGGCAGGCGAGCGTGTAGATCACCGAAGGCACCGCCATGACACCGAGCATCCAGCGCCACGCGTCATCGCCGATGCGCGCGAGCAGATAGTTTGATAGAAAAGCCACGAGGATGCCGAAGACGATGTTGAATTGGAACATGCCGGCGAGGCGTCCGCGACGTTCCGGGGGTGCGATTTCCGAGATATAGAGCGGGGCGGCCACGGTGGACACGCCGATGGCGATGCCGCCGATGAAACGCGCCGCCATGAACGAATAGACCTCATTGGCAAAGGCGGACCACAACGACCCGATGAGAAAGAGTGACCCGATGTAGAGCAGCGTCTTCTTGCGGCCGAAGCGGTCGGTGGGCCAACTCCCGACGAGCGAGCCCAACACCGTGCCCCACAACGCCGCGCCCATCGCCAGCCCGTGCATCACCGGGCTCAAGCCCCAGAGGACTTGGATCGTTTTCTCCGCACCGGAGATCACGACCGTGTCAAAACCAAAAAGAAACCCCGCCAGCGCGGAGACGACGGACCATAGGAAGAGGCGTGAATTCATGACGGCGGGTCGGTGACAAGTCCTAACAAATGGAGTGGCGGATTTACGAGCCGGATCCCACCACCCATCAGCCACCTACGCAACTTTAATCCATCATTTTTCATCAAAACCCGTGCGGGCGGCTTTTTCCTACGTGCCCATTTGGCTGCGCCAAAAATCCAAACGCTCCTTGATGCGTTTTTCGAGGCCCTGCTCGCCCGGCTGATAGTAAACCCGTCCTTCCGGCAGATACGCCTGCGGCACATAGGCGCCCTCGAAGTCATGTGCATACAGATAGCGCATCGCCTCCCCGGATTCGCCGGAAGCCGCGGCGAGTTTCTTGCGCGTGGTGGTGCGCAGGTGCGGCGGCACGGCCAGCGTCCGCCCGTGTTCCACATCCTCCATCGCCCGCCCGAGCGCGGCATAAGCGGTGTTGGATTTGGGCGCGGTCGCCAGATAGACCGTGGCGTGGGCCAACGGAATCCGGCCCTCCGGCATGCCGACAAACTCCAACGCATGGTGGGCATCCATGGCCACCCGCAACGCCCCGCTGTCCGCCAGCCCGATGTCTTCCGACGCCGCTATCACCAAGCGGCGCGAGATGAAGCGCGGGTCCTCGCCGGCATGCAGCATTTTCGCCAACCAATACAACGCGGCATCCGGATCGGAACCGCGGATCGATTTGATGAAGGCCGATGCCGTGTCGTAATGCGCGTCGCCATCGGCATCATAGACCACCGCCTTGCGCTGGATGGATTCCTCCGCCACCCCAAGAGTCAAACGCACCACCCCATCCTCACCCGCGGGTGTCGTCAGGGCGGCAAGCTCCAGGGCTGTTAGAGCCATGCGCACGTCGCCGTCGGATTTCTCCGCGAGATGGCGCAGCGCTGCGGGCTCGGCATCGATGCGAAGCGCCCCCAAGCCATTCCCGGTGTCCGCCAGCGCCCGCTCTAACACACACACCACGTCGTCCACCGGCACCGGCTCCAACTGGAAAATCTGCGAGCGCGAGACCAGCGGCGAAGTCACGTGGAAATACGGATTGTGGGTTGTGGCGCCGATGAATCTAACCACCCCGCGCTCGATGTGCGGCAACAACACATCCTGCTGGGCCTTGTTGAAACGATGGATTTCGTCAATGAAAAGGATGGTCGTTTCCCCGCGCAGTTCGCGCCAGGTGCGCGCCTGGTCGATCTTTGCGCGGGTCTCGGCCACATTCGACTCCACTCCGCTGAGCGATTCGAAACGCGAGCCGGTGGTGCGGGCAATCACGCTGGCCAAGGTCGTCTTGCCGGTGCCGGGCGGGCCATAGAAAATCAACGAGGTGAAACAGTCCGACTCGATTGCGCGACGCAACAATTTCCCCGCTGCCAGGATGTGTTGCTGACCGGCCACCTCGTTGAGCGTGCGCGGCCGCATCCGCGCCGCCAATGGCTCGGACAATTGCGGTTTGTGCGACAATGCCGCAGGATTAGTGAACAGATCGGACACGCTGGACGCCGCAAACCATCGCCCCATATCCGGTACCATGCCAGTCCATAAACATGACCGTTCACGCGAGCGGGCCGATGCCTGCGAGATCGCGGTCGTCGCGCGCTGCCGCGAGCAACGACTCATCCATCGTGATTGCTTGTTGCAGATGGCTGCGTGCCCGTTTGGCCTCTCCCAGCGTCCACAGGTAACAGGCGAGGTTGTAGTGGAAAATGGCCATGTCAAAGAGCGTCTTCGGGCCGCGCAGGAGCCAATTGCAGGCCGCGAGCGTATCGCCCGTCTCATGCAGGCAAAAGGCCGCCCGCAGGAAAAACACCGGCTCGTCGGATGCCTTCAAACATAACAGGTGAGCAGTGTCCGCCGCGGAATTCCACGCCTGATTGACCATTTGGGCCGCGAGTTTCAGCTCGAGAACCTCGCGCTGCGTCTGCACGTCCATCGGCAGTTTTTTCAGTTCGTTCAATGCTTCGTCGGCTATTCCGAGTTCGATCCATCCGGTGGCCGCCTGCAACGTTTTCGTCATGCCCATCACCGCGAGTTTACGGTATCCGGAGCCGGACGCAATCCTTGAAATGCAGTTCCCGCGCTCCGACCGCTGGCGGCAGAGTGCGCCAAGCGTGCCCGATGAAGTTGACCCCGTTGACCGTTACCGCCGCTGTCTAACCGATCATGATCACTTGGCAGGACCCCGGGGTTGCTGGGAAATCATTGAGGAGTCAGCAGCGTGAACGGCCAGAGCGGAAGATTGCGCAAAATCCAGTAGCCCAGCACCAAGCCCAGGATCCAACCAACGCCGCATGCTCCGAGCCTGCATCGCAACGGCTGCGGATCGTTCCGCAGCCACGCTGGAATTTGCATCCCCACGAAAACGACACCTGCCGGCACCACGATCATGCCGAGCGGGTTGAACCGGAACGCGTCACCCAAGCGCCCGTGAAGCGCCGCATGGGTCGCCCGGGTCATGCCGCAACCCGGGCAGACAAGACCGGTCCAGCGATGAAACAAGCACTCGGGAAACCACGCGGCGCTCGGCCCGTATTGATAGATAACAAAAGCGAGGACGGCTGCGGAACACAACACCAGGCCCAAGGCCATGACTCTATCGACACGCATGTCAGTTGCTCATTCCTTTTTTTCCCCATCCTTCGGCTCGCCGTCGATATCCGAGGATTTTCCGGTTTGGTGGCCAACGATCCAGAGCAGCAGGATGCCGATCGAGATGCCGCCTAACAAGATCACCCAGAACATGGGTTTCACGAATTCCGGCAGATCCACGTTCATGCCGAACAAGCCGCCAAATGCCACCAACGGCAGGAAAAACCCGGCGAGCAGGTTCAGCCGGAAGGCAATGCGGTTCAGGCGGGCCGCCGAGCGGGCGTGT
>JAPLUJ010000615.1:8308-11358 GCA_026397695.1 Verrucomicrobiota bacterium
AGCCCGATCAATTTCCCGCGCCCGGTCGCGGTAGTTGCGTATTTCATGGTCGTCCGCATCCACTGCCAGCACCTGCTCGAGCGCCTGCATCAAATTGCGACTGGTCCGGGCGAGTGGTCCCGCATGGCGCAGAATCCCGAATATCTCCGCCGCCGTGTCCACCTCGTCGATCACCTCCTCATGGCTGTCGATCGCCTTGGCAAAGCGGTCTAGCAAATCTCCCAGCCCGCTGAGTCCGGCCCCGCTCTGCTGCATCCAACTGCCATCGTGGCGTTTCCAAAAAAACAAGGCCTCCCGCTCTGGAATCCCGGGACTGGGCACCTCGTGGACAACGAGTAACAACTCCCCCGCCCCCTCGACACACCTCTGGTGCCCGGGGCGGTTGCTCAATTGCTCGCGCAGCTCGGGCTCGAGGTCGAAATGGGCGGGCAGCTTCAAGGTTTCCGTGACGGCCATGGGCGACATGATAACGGATCCCCTCCGCCTGCAAAGCCGGAATCGCCACTCCGGCCGCAATGCCCCATACTCTCCGTTTCGCAGGAGGACAGAAATCCTGCCCGGCGTTTTCTGGCGGACATCCTGGTGTCTGATCGGACACCAGGATGTGCCACGTCGTTTCAGAAACATGTCCCATGGAACACCGAGTACAGATCAATCTGATGCTCATGCTGACGGGCAAACGGACTTCATTCTTGCGGCATGTACAGCAGGATGGCGCTGCCGCCATATTCGCGGCGGTTGGTGAGGGTGAGGCCGGCTGCGGCGGGCGATGGCTGGTGGGCGGAGATCTCGGCAATGAACCAGCCGCCGGGGGCCAGACGCGGAGCTAACAGCCCACTTTGCAGCAGGTCGCCGAGGTGGTCCTTGTCACCGTGGTGGTGCCAGTAGGGAGGATCGGCGAAGATCAGGTCGTAGGTGGCGGTGTCGCGTTTGAGGAAGGCGGCAGCATCGGCTTTGACGACGCGTCCGCCATCGAGCCCTGTTTTGGCGAGGTTGTCGGTGATGACCGAGCAGGCCTGGCGCTGGTCATCGACGAAGACACAGGAGGTGGCGCCGCGGCTGAGGGCTTCGAGGCCGATGGCACCGGAGCCGGCGAAGAGGTCGAGGACGCGGGTGTTGGAAACGCAGGCACCGAGGATCGAGAAGATCGCCTGACGGACGAAGTCGGTGGTGGGACGAGCGACAACCGCAGGCACCTTGATGGCGATGCGTCCGGCGGATCCGGCGATGATTCTCATGGGATCTTCTCAACACAATCCAGATTCTCCGATGATCGCCCCGGCGATTTTCGCGGCCAGGGGCTGCGGGCGTCATGGCTTACTTTTTCGGGACAGGTTTGGCAGTCTTGTTAGATTCTGTTTTCGCGGGAGCGGCCTTGGGGGGGGCGCCCTTGACGGGGGCGGGGGGTGGCTTGATGTGGCCGGCCTTACCGAGGGCGAAACGGACCACCACGCTTTTGTCGAGCAACCGGGTGCCTTCGGTGGAGAGAACTTGGACGCGATAGACGATGATGCCGAATTTATTGTCGGCATAGCATCCGATGGCAAAATTTTCCTTGGTTTTGTCGAGTTCAGATTCTTCTTCGAATTTCCATTGGGGTCCGCTCCATTCTCCGAGGATGCTGGACGGATCGGGTTTGATGTCTTCAATGCGTTTCAGAGTTCCGTTAGGTGAGATGAACGTATCGTTCCCAGCATCGTAGCGGAGTGTGGAAATCGGGCTGGCATTGCCAGTGGAAGTGATCGACCAGATGTCACCGGCGCTTTTGCGGAGCAGGAGCATGACGTCATCCTTCGCCTTGAACTCGCGTTTGGCCCACAGGGCGAGGTATTCGGCGTGTTCCTCCTTGGTGAGGCCGAGGCGTTCGTCATAAGGAAGGGGCACGCCGGGAGGGGCATTGCTCGAAAACTCACGGAACCATTTGATATCCTTGCGGGCGGCGGCCTCGACTTTAGCGGTTAATTTGTCAATTTCCGGAGGGGGAATGACCATGCCGATTTGTCCTTTCACCGGGATGTCTGGTTCGAAAAGACCAGCAAAGACCTTGGGCAACTCGGCTGCGGACAAGCTGGCAAGGAAGGAAATGGCGATGAGCGGCGCGTGGAATTTCATAGACCCGCGCCAAGGTTGTCCAGGCGCGCGAAAAACTCAAGCGGCGATTAGCATGGTTTTGTGCTCACGGTTCTCCGCCGGGAAGTATTTCCGCGATGGAAGATTCGATTTGTTCATTCATCCAGCGTTCGAGCGCGGCGCGCAGCGGGACGAGCACTTCCGGCCGGGTGGCGGCGAGATCGGTTTCGCCATGCGGATCGGTGGCGATGTGGAAGAGGCCGAAATGGTGGGTTCCGGCGCTGGTGGGTGTGCAAACGAGTTTCCAGTTGCGGGTTCTGAGGCAGCGTTGTTTAGCTTGGACGAGGCGTTCTTGGTATTCGGGTTTGAGGACGAACTGATAGTTATAGTCTTTGTCGATCCATGTGCATTGGTCCATCGGCGGGAGTTTGAGGCGATCCACACCGGCGACCGTGAACTGGATGAAGGGAAAGCCGGTTTCACCATAGAACGGGCGGTATTCCGGCGTCTCGGTGCCGCGCATCCATCCGGCAAAACTCTGGCCCTGCCAGGTGGCGGATTTCTCCACGCCCATGAGATCGGCAAGGGTGGGTATCACATCGATCATGCGCACGGTTTCCGCAATGACCGCGGGTGCCTGGCCCGGGACATGGACAATCATCGGCACGTGGTTGGCCTGGCAACCGCCATTGAAAGTGAGTCCGTGGCCGAGGGTGACGCCGGGTTCGTAGAGGTCGTCGCCGTGGTCGGCGGTGATTATGACGATGGTGTGGTCGGCGAGTCCGTCGCGCTTGATGGCGGCGAGGATGGTGGCGATGCAATCGTCGAACTCGCGGGTGCAGCCGTCATAGAGCGCGCGGATTTGGGCGATTTCCTTGGACTGGAGGGCCTTCCATTTGGATTCGAGGTCGGTGCCGCCGATGAATGCATTGATATCGAAGTCCACGCCGTTGCGGTTTTTCCCCTGATAGGCGGGATCG
>JAPLUJ010000248.1 GCA_026397695.1 Verrucomicrobiota bacterium
CGAGAATGTCCGTGCTCCCGCCATTGCCGGAAATCCAGCGGTAGGCGTAGAGATCCCCCCCCCCGCTGATATCGACAACGGAACCCTCTTCCGTTACCAGATCCACCGCTGCCAAATGCACGGATTTTCCAGGCACCCCGCTCACGGTGATGTCATTGCCCGCCGGATCGATCCATGATTTTCCATCCTGACTGATGCCATAAGGGATGATCGTGGGTTTTCCCGTAAGCGGATCCATCGCGGAAACCGAGGTGATTCCATCGCCAGACAGGGTTAAAGCGGATGTGACGGGACTTGGGCGAACCCGACCCACGATGGGATTGAATGGCGCCGTGCCCGTGCCATCCCATCCGAGCTTGATCGTGCCGACCGGTGCGCGTAGAACTCCTCCATGGTTGATCTGCGAAGCATATACTCCGAGAGATCCCCCTGCTGAAAGCGGCAACTGGCGCGTAGAACCACCCGTGATCGAAACCGTGCCTTTCATCGGCTGGCCGCCCGAGGTGAAGTCGTAGGCGAAGATGTCGAACCGTCCCGCGCTGGTCGGATAGATCTGGCCGGCTTTGAGATTCAGATTGCCTGCCACGCTCAGTGTGCCATTGCCGCGAATGTCACCGCCAGCGGCGTTGATTCCAATCGTTCCCAATCCGTCTATCGAAAGATTTCCGATATCGACGAGACTCGCATCGACACTCAGCCCGCCGTCACCGTAGGTTGGTGCGAAACTGTAAGGAGTGGTGACTCCGGACACATCCGATTTTGTGAAAAGGATGACTGTTTCGGTGGCCAATTTCGGCGCGGTGAACGCCTGCCCGAGATTGACGTAGCCGGAGCGCAGACTGACATTTCCTTGTCCTGAAATGACGCCGCCGCTTGATACCCTCAATGATCCGGGAGTATGAATGGATACATCGCCATCAAACGCCACATTTCCATTCAGTGAGAGCGAATCGAAACCGCCTGCTGAAAAGGTGGAGACTGTGAAATTACCAATGCCTTGGAGTGGTGTTCCTGACGAGTCCGTTAAAGGAGTTCCCAAACCTCGGGAAACGAAATCCGACGGCACAAGAAAGCCGTCCTGGCGCACCACCAGATTGCTCTGGGCGGTATTCGACTCGGTGCCGACTGCCACAAAGCGCCCGGACGAAACGGCAACCGAACCACCCGTGGCGGAAGTTCCTCCGGCCCGACCGATCAGCGTGGCATCGGAATACAGCATCCGGGAGCCACTAAAAGTGATGCGCCCGCCGTTAGAATCAACCGTGACCGGAACATAATTCCGACCACTCGAGGAATTGACGAGCGCCGGGTCGAGCGACAGCGAGGATGGTGGCAGGTCGAGGATGCCGCTGGTCCCTGAAACGTCTAACGTCGCACCCCGCGCGGCGACAATGTTGCCCGTGACGGAAATCGCACCGCCGGCAAACACCTGGCCCTGACGGCGGTGGTACGCGTTTTCTATCAGAACAACCTTGCCGGCGGTTGATAGATAGGCGGTATTTCCGAGCAGCACGGTCGGGAGCAGGGTATCGGGATTAAGAGATGGAAAACGCAGCGCGCCGATGACGGAGATCGTTCCTCCGGGGCAGGTGACACTACCTGCCAGAGTCACGGTCTCACCGCTGAAGGAGACCGCCCCTTTGGCATCCGTGAGGATGGAGGCACCCTCGGCAAGGACGACATCACCTCTTCCCAGAATCGTACTTGAAAAACTGTCAATGGCTCCCAGTGCGCTGAATGTTAGCGAACCCGGCGAACGGACGCCTTCCTCTCTGGTAACGGTCTGAAGTTCAATTTCCCCTCCATCCGTATTGGCGAGCCAGCCCGAGACAATCGGTCTGAGGGTGGTTTGCGTTGCGATATACACTCCGGTGACGAATTTCCCGGGGGTGTCGCTGGCAAGGCCCAGGCCGGTGATAGAGAAGGCACCGAATCCCCCTTGATTGAAAAATTCCCCGGCAAGAACATTGACCCCGGCATTAGGGGTCGAGCCTCCGATCTGAAACGCCGGCGCTTGCAGTGTTAGGCTTGCGGCCTTGGCGCCGGAGTATCCCGCGAGCGTCGCACCAAGGCTCAAATGTCCCCCCAACAGCATGGTTTGGTCCAGATCACGTCCCGCGGATATCAGAATCGAACCTCCGTTGCCGTAACTCACGGTGCCGCGCGGATTCACATGCACACCGCCCGACACATCGAGTTTTCCTCCAGCGGCAAGCTCCGCCGAATAGGCGTTGATGTTGATCGAACCACCGTTCAGGAACAAGGGCAGAGGACCTGCCATGTCGGCGCTGAGCCGATCATCGACCAGCAGTCCGCTGGTGCTGACCACACCGCTGGCACCGAGTGTGAAAACTCCTCGTCCGGCAACCGGGTCGGGAAGGGTGCCTCCCGAGGTGTTATCGAGTTTGTTGATCGTGGCGAGCGACAGATTCGGACTGTTGAAGCTGATTTTCCCGCTGGGTATGGAAATGCCCGCCATCGATCTCGATATTGGATGCCGTGAAAGCGATTTCACCGCCGGGCGCCGCGGTAATGGACACATTATCCGGAACGATAATGGTGCCGTCGTGGTTATCGATGGACAGCACGCCGAATCCGCCGCCGGACATCAGCTCGGGAGATAGGTAAACCTGTTGGAGTCGTTCGCTGGAGAGTACCGCCGGATTTCCGTTCACGTCCGTTGCGAACGGTGCCGCCGCGGGCAGATTCCTCTCTGCGGTGAAGGTCACCGTCGGAGGTGTCGGCGAGTACAGCGGGAAAGTCGGATAAGCGATATCCTGAGCCTGAAAAGCAAGCGTGAGCGTGCTCCTGGCTGGCGGAGTGATGCGTTGGTTGTCGCCGACCACCGTCGTGCCGACAAAGCCGCCGTCGAGCGCCATGGACGCGGCGGTGATAGAGATCTTGCCGCCTGCAGCCCCCTCGGTGTAGCCCGCTTCGTAGCGGAAACCGGCGGGTGTGATCACGCCATCGAAAACATTCGCAACGCCGAACTTGGGATTGGATTCGGTGAACGTGCCGTCGTAAATGCCATCATAGACCACGTCGGGCGTGGCGCTGCCGATGTCCACAAGCCGTCCTCCGGTGATCAACCGGGTGGTTCTAACCATTCCGCCTTCAAACAAAGTGGAACCGCCTGATACCGCGATGTTGGAACCGCTCTGCATCACGACGGAACCGCCCGCGTTGATGGTGACCGAGCCGCCGGCCACGGTGAGTTGGCCGACCGAGCGCTGGATCAGATTGGCGAATCCCGAAACATCCGCCAGGGGGGTTCCTATCCATCCGTCGCCGGTGTTGCGGATATCCACCGCCACCGTGGCATTGCGGAGCACGCCCAGGCGTTGCAGCGGGGAATCCGCCAATTCCGCCGAGCGCAGATCCACCGAGATGATGTTTTGCGCAACGGATACCGGCACGGCGAGCGAACCTGAAACATCGATTTCGGCATCTTGCTCCAGATATACCTGTCCGCCGGATTGGACGAAGGTGGATCTGGGGGGGGTAGCGTTCTCATACAACCAGTTACCCGCGGCAAGACTCACCTGGGCATTCGGTGCTAACAGAACAGACGCTTCACCAACCCGGATGGTCTTGCCGCTGATATTGATCTTGGAGCGCAATGCCAACTCGGTGCCGATAGTGGTTTCATTGCTGTCGTACTCGGGAAGAATGCGCAGCACGCTTTCAGGTCCAAGGTTCACCGCGCCGGTGTTTTTGAAAAGGAACAAGGCGCCGGTGGACGTGGTGCTCGCCCGGTTGGACACCGCGTTGTAGCTGGCCTGGATGTCGATGCGCCCGTTGAGGGAAACGGAAGTGGTGCTGACCAATCCTCCGTTGTGGTTGATTTCGCGACCCGCGATGGTGATGCTGCCGCGCGGGGCTTCGATCATGCCATCCTGAGTGACGGTGCCGGTGTAAAGACCGGCGAGCGGATCGGCGACCGCGCCGACAAACACATCCAGACCGCGGAGGCTGGGATCGGAGGATGAGTGGCCGTCGAATCCAACCTGCAAACCGGCGGCAAGAATGGCTTGGCCGTCTGGAGTGAGGATGCTGCCCAGGTTGCTGACGTTAGAGCCTACGAGCGTGATGCGCCCGCCGACTTTGGCCGAGTTGGTCGGGCTGTTGAGGATGGCTCCTTGCTGAACGACGACATCGCCGTATTTCCCGGTGGTGGCAGGCGGGGCTTCGGGGGTGAAGGCGGGGGTTCCGTTGAGTCCTGCGGGAATGGCCAGTCCGCTGAACAGAAACTGCGCGTCAGGGTTGTTGAGCAGGCCGCGATTGATTAGATTATCATTGATCGGCAGCGACGAAACGGTTAGACTGCGGGCATTGACCTGGCTGCTGCCGCCGAAAATGATGCCGTTGGTGTTGATGATATATACTTGGCCGTCGGCTTTGATAGATGCGAGGATCTGAGTCGGGTTGCCACTGGGATCGCTGATTTTGTTGAAGGCAATCCACTGGCCGACGTTCTCGCCGCCGGCGCTCTGATCGAAGGTGAGGGTGGTTTCCTTGCCAACGTTGAAGGTCTGCCAGTGGAGCAAGGCCTGCTGGGTGGTCTGTTTGATGGTGACCTTGGTGGCATCGGCGGGATTCACGGGCAGCAGTTCCGCGCCGGTCCAAACGTTTTTCTGCGGCTTCAGGGGATCGGTGCCCACCGGCGCGGGGTGGAGACCGCCAAGCGCGATTCCGTTAGGAACCGCAGGGAGCGGGGCAGCGGTGGTGCCTAGATTGTTAGCTCCGCTGATTGCGGCGTTGCGCGCGGCGTTCTGCATGGCGCGCACGGCGTCGAGCGCACGGGTGGTGCGGGCCAGGGTGTCGCGTACGTTGGCACGGGCGGCGTCGGAGCTGGCGGCGGCCCCGCCGCTGCCGGCTCCGACGGCGGGCGCGCCGTTGCCGTTGGATCGTACTCCGCCGCCGCGCAGAATGTCGCCGGCATCGGCGATGAAGCCGCTGATGAGGACGGCGAAGCCGATGACGGCGGACACGCCGTAGCGCAGCGGTGCGCTGCGGAGCGGGGTGTTGCGGGTGAACCAAGGTCGCGGTTTCATGCGGAAATAAAATCAGAGTTAGGGGCTGCGGCGGCTCAGGGCTTTGACAGCAGTTTCATAAGTTCGAAGAGCACCTCGGAGACCTCCGCATGGAGGGTGCATGATGTTAGAAAAAGAATGGCGACGCGCAATTTCATGCGGGGGTCAGGGCTTTTTCGCGGGCGCCGCGATGCGGTTGTCGATGATCTTGTCCTTGTATCCTTGGACGAGGTTTTCCACCTTCACGCGGGTGGTGCCGATGAAGGGCTCGCGAGCGGCGAGCGCCTTGCCGAGGGCGTAGTTTTTGTAGCGGTCGAGAATCTCGCAGGCGGTGTTGAAAAGAGCGATGTTCTTGGCTTCCCGGTCGGCGATGGTGCGCTTGTTGACGATGATCTCGGCGGCGAGTTTGGCGCGCTCGTCTTCCTTGGTGCGGGCGACTTCGGCGGCTTGCTGATAGCCAGCCTTCCATTTTTCGAGAGCTTCGGTGAATTGCACGATGCGTTTCTCACGCTCGGCGAGTTTGTTGTTGAGAGTGGCGATGGCTTCGTCGGAGGCGGCCTTGTCCGCGTTGCTTTGCTTGACCAGGGCGGCGTTGCGTTTTTCGAGTTCGTCGATCCGGGTGGTCAACTCCTTGTTCTTGAGATCGGCGGCGGACTGGGCGGCCTGGGCGTTGGCGGCCTCGTTCTGGGCACTGCGCAGTTGCAGCAGCGTGGCGCGAAGTTGCTCGCGGAGCTTCTGCGCGGGATCCGCAGCCTCAGCGGCACAGACAGGAATGGACTGATAGATAATGACGAACAGATAGACGAAGAGCAGGAGCGGGACGCTCCTGGCACGGACTGGAGCGGGACGCTCCAGCCACCTGGCATATCTGGCACGGACTGGTGCGGGACGCTCCAGCCACTTGGATTGGGTGCGGGTGATGAACTGCATAATACCGTTAGAATTTCGCATTGACGTCGAACATAAGGATGTCGGTGCTGAGGGGTGGGCCGCAGATTTCATCGGAACTCATCCAGCGCAGGCCGAGACGCACTGCGGGCGAGAGGGCGAAGTTGGCCCCCAGGGTGAAGCCCTGGACATTGGTGCCGCCGCCGCCGAAGTCGGAGTCGGTGAAGCCGTCCACCACCGCGTCGGACTCGACATAGCGGTAGCCAAAGGCGGCCTGCCAGTCGCCGAAAGCATCAAGGGCCGGCTTGCCGACTTGTAAGGCGAGTATCCAGGCGTTGTCGCCCCCGTCGTAGGCGCCGGGTGCGGTGGTGGATCCGGGGCCGCGGTTGTTAACGGCGATGCTGTTGATGGCGGATTTGTCGAAGGCGAGGTTTTTGGTGTACTCGCCGAGGAGTGTGACGCGGATCGGATCAAAGCGATCATATTCGAGTTTTCCGGTGAGCGTGAGGTTGCGGAACTCGGAGGCGAGGCCGTAGTATTGATATTGATATTTGGTGCCGAAGTCGTTGGCGGCGGTGGGCACGATGTCGCGCAGGGCCATATAGGTATTGCCGCGCTGGGCGAAGCCGGGGCGGGTGGTGTCGGTGTCGCCCGCGTCGCTGGCGGTGACCGGGGTGAAGGGCGAGGACAAGCGGCCCTCGATGTTGGTGAAATCGTAGTAGGCGATGCCGAACTTGGCCTTCAGGTCGTCGCTAATCTTCCAATCGATACCGAGTTGGGCGGCGGCGAGCCATTTGTCGGTGCTCTCGAATTTGGACGGCTGGTTGGAGGCGAAGTTGAAATCGGTGTTGTACACCGGAAAATAACCAGCCGTGAAGAAGGCCTTGACCTTGTCATTGATATCGACTTTCCCGCGCATCGCCAGGCCGTCGAAGCCGAGATCCTCGTCCCATTGGATTTCGGTTGCGAAAAACGGGTTGTCGAAGCGGCCCATCAGGAAGGTAAGTTCCTGACCGTCGCCCGGGCCGGCGTCGTAGCTGAGGAACGCGCGGTCTAACCAGATCTGGTATTTGGAGAAATTGCCACCGTTGCCGCCGAGTGTCTGGTTGGGGGAAACGGGCGAGTTGCTGTCGCCGGTGGCGAGGCGGATGCCGCCGTTGAAGCCATCGCCGAGCAGGATTTCGGTGCCGAGGCGGGCACGCAGGCGAGTGCGATGGCGGTCCTCGTTGACGTTGTATTGTGGTGAGAACTGGGTGCCTGAGGTGTCGAACGGGAGCCCGGTGTTGATGGCGTTGAAGTTCGGGAAAGCACCGGTATCGTCGTTGCCTGTGGGAAAGAAAGTGCCTTCATAGCGGCCACGCAGATCGCCGAAGGGGCGGAACTTCGAGGTCCACCCGGGGGGGGCGTTTTTGCCCCATTGTTCCTCGCGGGCCTGGGCCATGAGTTCCTGTTGGATCTGGTCGCGCATTTGCTTGCGCACCACCTCGGGAATGTAGGTGACGCGCAGGTCATCGGCACCCGGCGCGGGTGTTAGGGCGGCGATGTCCGCTTGGGCGGCGGCTTTCTGCGCGGCGGCGGCGTCCGCCTCGGCCTGCTTGATCAACTCCGCCGCCTCGTCCTTGGTGAGGATGCCTTTCTGGACCAAGCGGTTGATCAGATTGA
>JAPLUJ010000090.1 GCA_026397695.1 Verrucomicrobiota bacterium
CCGCCGTGGCTTTTCGACCCGGCCCAGCAAGGCGAGGCGATCGTTGACGTGAACACCCACCTCGTGGATCTCGTCCAGTGGGAGTGTTTTCCCGGGCAGGTGATCGCGCCGGACGACGTGCGGGTTCTATCAGCAAGGAGTTGGCAAACGTGCGTCACGCTGGATGAATTCAAAAAGGTGACCAAGCTCGATGTGTGGCCGGACTACCTGAAGCCCATGGTGGATGCCGACGGGGTGTTGCAGACGCCGGCCAATGGCGAGTTCACCTACACGCTGCGCGGCGTGCATGTGAAAGTCTCGGTGAAGTGGAATTTCGCAGCGCCGGCCGGCGCGGGCGACACCCATGATTCGTTGCTGCGCGGCAGCAAGGCGTCGCTGCACATCCGTCAGGGAGCCACGCAAGCATACAAACCGGTATTGTATGTCGAGCCCGCCGGCCCGCCGGATGACGCCTGGCGCGCTGCTCTAACTGAATCTATCGGAAAACTCGCGGTGCGCTGGCCGGGCCTCGCGCTCAAGGAGAGCGGCGGGCGCTGGGAAGTTATGATTCCGGAGCAATTCAAGGTTGGCCATGAGGCGCACTTCGGGCAGGTGAGCGAGATGTTCCTCGGTTACCTCCAAGGCAAGCCGGTGCCCGCCTGGGAGGTGCCTAACACCCTGGCCAAATACCGTACCCTGATGGAGGCGTGGCGGCTCAGTCGCTGAACGCGTCCGGGGCAGTGTGCCCAATAGGGAATCGCAGCTTTGCCTGCCATCCGCCCCGGCTCCGGGATTTTACCAACATTTTACAGACATCCGGCCGGTCATAAGGTAAGACCGCATTTGTGAATGCCCACTCCATCCTGTTATGTTCGTTAGGCACTGCGGCGCTGGCTATGGCCGCAGATGAAACCGTCGTCACCCCTACGCTCGAATCCGTCGGCTTGTTCAAAAACGGCCTCACCGTGGTGCGTGCGAGTTTCCCCGTCAATGGGCCCGGCCACTACCGCTGGGACAAGGTGCCGCGCGTCGTCCATGGATCGTTCTGGGTCGAGAGCGATGGCTTGGTCTCGGTGCAATCGACCACCCGCAACATCGTGGACAGCGAGGCCGGTGACGCGCCGAGCGGACTGCTGCAAAGCGACTTGGCAGGCAACGAGGTGAGCGTGACCCTCAAGGCTTCCGGCACCGCCCAACCCGTTGTGCTGACCGGCAAGGTGTGGGAACTCCCGCCGCGCCCGGCAACCCGGACTTGGGACGCGGATTACAGCTCCCTCAACGCCAACAGCGGCAGTTCCTACTATTGGTATCGTGGTTCAATGACCTCCGCCGCACCGACCCAACCCGCACAGCCCAGCACCGGAGGGTTTCTAGTGTTAGAGGAGGCTGCCGGAACCCGCCGCTACATCGACCAGGCGAGCATCGCCTCAATCACCGTCACCGGCCCGTTCGCCGCGCCCAGGCACCGCGAGGAACGGCCGGTCCTGATCTTCGACGTCCGGGAGGCGCCGGCCAAGGGTGCCGTGGTGCGCGTGACCTATCTCATGAAAGGTCTGGCGTGGATGCCTGCCTATCAGGTCGACCTCACCGATCCGGCGAAACTCAAAATCCGCCAGAACGCGGTCGTGCGCAACGAATCGGTGAAATTGGCGGATACCGAGATCCAGTTGATTTCGGGCTATCCGAACGTGCGCTTCGGCTCGGTCGATTCGCCGTTGTGGCCGGGCACCGGGCTGGCCGCGTTTTTCCAACAACTCAGCCAGTCCGACGCTCCTGGCGGCGGCTCTAACAGAATAACCGGCCAGATGATTGCCAGCAACTCTATCAGCATGTCCAACCCGGCTGGCACCTCGTCCCTGCCCGAGGCCGCCGAACTGGGCAATGCCAGCGACGACATCCACTACGAAAGCATCGGCAAACGCAGCTTGAAGGCCGGCGACTCGCTGGCCGTGGACGTCGCCGCCGCCCAGGCCGCCTACGAACGCGTGGTCGAGTGGGTGGTGCCCGATCCGCGCGATGGCACCGGCCGCTACCTGCGCGACAACGGCAACGAGCAAGCGCGCGACGACCTGCCCTGGGATGCGGTGCGCTTTGTTAATCCGTTCAAATTCCCGATGACCACCGCCTCCGCCGTGGTGATGGAAGCCGGCAGGTTCCGCGGCCAGAGCCTCTCCCAATGGGTCAACCCCGGCCAGCGCACCTGCCTGCGCATCACCAAGGCCCTGAGCGTGCGCACCGACTCGAGCGAGGTCGAGGAAGAGGGCAAACGCGAAATCGTCTGGATCGGCGGCCATGACTACCAGCGCACCTCGGTCAAGGGACGTCTCTCAGCGAAAAATTTCCGCGGCAAGGAACTCACCATGGTCATCAGCCTCAGGTTCTCCGGAGAATTGTTAGAGGCGGAGGGGAACCCCGAAAAATCACTCAACACCGAGGGCATCGCCAGCGTCAATCCGCGCCGCCAGCTCGATTGGACGCTCAAGCTGCCCGCAGGCGGCGAGCAGTCCTTGAACTATCGCTATCAGGTATTGGTGCGCCGGTGAGGGCATGGTGCCTCAAGATGACGCATCGATGCCGAGTTTGGCCCGCGCCATTTCGATTTCGTCGGATAGATCGCCCCAGCGCGAGTAGCTGGTTTCGAGGGCGCTGGTGATTCTGGCGACGGCGAGGGAAGTCTCGTGCAATTTGTCCGGATCGGCGGCGACCTCGTCGCTCGACAACGCGGCGGTGAGGGTGCTTTGGGCGGCTTCAAATTCGGCGATTTTTGCTTCGAGTGCTTCGAGTTCGATTTCCAGCGGCTTGAGCACCTTGGCGCGCAGTTCGCGGGCTTCGGCACCGAGACGGCGCTGGTCCTTGCGGTTGATAGAGGCGGGCGGGTCCGCGGCAGGTTGTCCTGCCGTTTTTGTGGTTAGCCCGGTGGCGCCGCGAGGGTTATCCCCGGCGGTTTTTTCGAGGTAGTAGGTGATGTTTCCGGAGAACAACCGCGGGGGTTCACCGATGCGGAATTCCAAGGTCTTGGTGACCAGCGGATCTAGCAGAGAGCGGTTGTGGGAAACGATCAGCACACTGCCGGGGTAATCGATGAGCGCGCGTTGGAGCACGTCCTGCGATTGCATGTCGAGGTGGTTGGTCGGCTCGTCGA
>JAPLUJ010000275.1 GCA_026397695.1 Verrucomicrobiota bacterium
CACCGAGCAACGCGCCGAGAGCACCCCAGCGGGTGCCGCCAAACCATTTCGCACCGGCCGCCCCGCTCACCATTTCCAGGGCTTGGGAAACCGCCACCAGCACCCCGAGGATCACCAACGACCCCCACCCGAGACCCGATCCCTCAGCACCCAGCATCAAACGGTGCGCCACCGCCGCCATGAACAGGATCAAATGACCGGGCAGGACGGGCAACACGCAGCCCACCACCCCGGCAACTAACAGACAACCGGTGACCAGCCATGCCGCACCCACTCCCACACTTCCCCACACCGGGCTCGAATGAATGGACTCCCACACGCGGAGTTTCTTACACCGGCTGCCGGAGAACGCAACCCGCGATTCGGCCCGCGATCCAACCCGCGATCCGGCCCGTACTCTGGCCATGGCGCCAGCACCCGTTACCAATTATTGAAGCGATCGCATCAATAATTGGTAACGGGATAGCGCACTTCCTGCAGGAAGAGTCCGTCGGCGGGAGCGCAGTTCGGAGCTTTCCCGCGGGGCAGGCCGGGCGCTTGGTCGAGCAACGCGGCGAGCTCGTCGATGTGCAGGCGTCCTTGTGCGGCGCGAACCGCGGCACCGGTGAGAAGACGGATCATTTTGTAAAGAAAACCATCGCCGACAAACGTGATGCGGTAGCCGTCGGCCAGCGTTTGCAGATCCGCGCGGTGGAGGGTGCGGAACCAATCCATGTCCGGCGGTTCGTTGCCGCGGTAGGCGGCGAAGGCGTGGAAATCGTGACGCCCGACAAACAACGCGAGCGCTTGTTCTAACATCCGCTGATCTAACAACCTGGGAACATGCCAGGCGAGTCCGGCTTGCAATGGTTGCAGGACGGGGTTCGTGCAAATATCGTAGTGATAGATTTTCCCGATTGCGGAGAAGCGGCTGTGGAAATCCGCAGGTACTTCCTCGCAGGCCATGATGCGGATGGTGGCGGGGAGTTTGCAATTGAGCGCCGGCACCCAATTGCACGGCTGCATGGAAATCTCCGGCGGCGCGTCGAAATGGGCGATTTGGGCGAGCGCGTGGACGCCGGAATCCGTACGGCCGGCACCTTGCAGCTTAATCGGTTGTTTGGCCACTTCCGCCAGCGCGCGCTGCATGAAATCCTGCACCGTGTTGCCACCCACCTGTGATTGCCACCCGTTGTATGGGCGACCGTCATAGGCGATGGTGAGTTTGAGGCGCATGGGAGCGTCCGGTCTCAGACATCGGCTCCGGGTTTCACCTGCAAGGCTTTTTCGAGCGCCTTCACACGTTCCACGAGTTTGGGCAACTGGCGCTTGAGGACCCGCAGTTTCATCTCTTCGCGGAACGGGTTGGCAGGGCTGCCGGCATACGTTTCTCCACCGGGGATGCTGCTGTTCACACCGGTGCGGGCCGTGAGGATGGCATGGTCACCGATCGTAACGTGGCCGACAATACCCACTTGACCGGCGCAGACGACGTAGTCGCCGAGATGGGTGCTGCCGGAAATCCCAACAAGTGCGACGATCAGGCAATGCTTGCCGATCACGCAGTTGTGGCCGATCTGGACGAGGTTGTCGATTTTGGTGCCCTCGCCAATCACGGTTTTCCCAAAGCGGGCGCGGTCGATGGTGGTGTTCGCGCCGACCTCGACGTCATCGCCGATTTCGACGATGCCGACTTGGTCGATTTTGACATGGCGGCCATCCACCAGCTCGTAGCCGTAACCATCCGCACCAATGACGACTCCGGGTTGCAGGATGACACGGTCCCCCAGCACGCAACGTTCGCGCACTGTCACGTTGGCCATGATATGGCAATCTCGCCCGATGACCGCATGCTCGCCGATGACGCTGTTAGGGCCGATTTCGGAACCATCACCCACCATGGCTCCCGCCATGATGACGGCGCCGGCATGGACGCGGACCTGGGCCTTGTCTAACAAAACAGTGGCGTCCACCGATGCCTGCGGATGGATGCCGGGAATCCAATTGCGGGTGGCGGCGGAGAAATGGCGGACAATGACCGCGAAGGCGAGCGAGGGATTGTCCACGGCGATGAGCGCGGTGCCCGCGGGACCTCCGGTTTCCCCGCGCGGCACGATCACCGCTGCGGCCTGCGTGTGCAAAAATTGGCCGTGATATTTCTCGTTGCCCAGAAAGCTGATGTCGTGGACCCCGGCGGTGTCGAGCGCGGCCATCCCGCTGATAGACAAATCGCGATCACCCCGCACGATGTCACCATCGACCCAGCGGGCGAGCTCGGAAAGTGTGAGGGTGAATGCCAATGCGGAGATCGGCTGGATTATTTGTCGCCGACAGGGGCTGGTGTAGCGGCATCCGGCTTGGGATCTTCTTCCGGCGTCAACGATCCTGGAGGAGCGTCCTTGTTGAGGGTCTTGAGCAAACCGGCGGTGATGTCCGTGGCGTCCTTGGTATAGAGCAGGAATGGAATCCCATTTTGGCTGAGACTGGATTTGTCAAAAACGTAATCGTAGTTGTCCAATTTCGCCCGCTCCTCGACGAGTTTGCGGATTTCCTCGAGGATGCCTCGCATGCGTTGATTCGCTTTTTCGTTGAGCGCCTGACTGCGGCGCTGCTGGAACTCCTTGAGCTCGCGGTCCAGAGCAATCAAATCCTGATACTGAACCTGCGCGTCTTTGGAAATCGCCTGTTTTTTCGAGTCGTTGATCGAGGGATCGTCGATTTGTTTTTTCAGGTTTTCCAGTGACGTGTTGAGTTCACGGATTTTCGCCTTGCGCTCGTTGGCGTCTTTCTGGATCCGGGCGAAATCCACGTTGTTCTGTTTTTTGGCTTCGATGGTGCGGTAATACTGCTTGAACAGCTCCTGCATATCGACGGTGGCGATGTTGAGTTTACCGTCTTGCGCGGCAGGGGCGACGGCGACGAGAGATGCTGCGAGAGCAGTGCTGAGGAAACGACGGATGAGTGTCATGGGTGGGTGCGTTGGGGTTCTGAAAGTGGATATCGGCAGGGAGTATGCAGGGAAAATCCCCACCCGTCAACGCTCATTCACGCTCATTTCATCGCTTGGTGGAAAATCCATTCCGGCGCATTATTGCGGGCGGGGAAAACCGCTTGGCGGAACCAGCGTGCAGCGTGGCTCGCCAATGGCCATGCCAAGCCACGGGGGCAGGAGTCTCAGACTAGAGCCGTGAGCAGTTTTTGATGAATGCCGCCGAAACCGCCGTTCGACAGCACGGCGACGACATCCCCCGCACGAGCCTGTGCCTTGACCTGCGCGACAATGG